>JBFIHN010000405.1:0-3273 GCA_041601775.1 Acidimicrobiales bacterium | reverse complement strand
GGATGCCGAACACGGCGGCGTCGTCGACGCTCGGGTGGTCGGCGAGCACCGACTCGATCTCGGCCGGGTAGATGTTGACGCCGCCGGAGATGATCATGTCGATCTTGCGGTCGGACAGGTACAGGAAGCCGTCGTCGTCGAAGTAGCCGATGTCGCCGAGCGTGGCGACCCCCGGTTCGAGGTGGGCGTCGGCGGTCTTCTCGGGGGCGTTGTGATACTCGAAGCTCGTGCCCATGATGCTCTTGAACCACAGGTTCCCTGGCACGTTCGGGCCGACACGGACCCCGTCGTCGTCGGCGACGAAGACCTCGACGATGGGCACGACCCGGCCGACGCTGGTCGGCCGTTCCAGCCACTCCTCGGCCGAGATCATCGAGATGAACCCGCCTTCGGTGCCCCCGTAGAACTCCCACACCACGGGACCGAGCCAGTCGATCATGGCCCGCTTCACGCGTGGGGAGCACGGGGCGCCGCCGTGGTGCACGGCCACGAGACTCGAGGTGTCGTATCGCGAGCGGACGTCGTCGTCGAGGCGGAGCAGTCGGGTGAACTGTGTCGGCACGAGGAACGAGTTGGTCACCCGTTCGCGTTCGATCATCGCCAGGAGCGACTCGGGGTCGAAGGCGTGCTGCATCGTGACCGTGGCACCCGAGAGCAGCGAGAAGTAGGCGAAGACCCACTGGGCCGAGTGGTACGCGGGCCCGGCCAGCGCGTAGACGGGTTCGTCCTCGGCGAGGCTGAACATCGAGGTCGACCCGGCGAGCAGTTGCCACATGGCGGCGTCGCCACCGACGCCGGCGAGCGACCCACGGACGCCCTTGGGCTTGCCGGTGGTGCCCGACGTGTAGAACATCACGCCGCCGCGGACCGGGTCGGGCGTCGTCGACCCGTCGACGTCGGTGAACGCCTTCCAGGTCGCGAAGCCTGCGGGCGCATCGGCACCGATGACGATCGAACCGGCCGGTGCGTCGGCGTCGACGGCGACGTCGATCCAGCGTTCGTCGACGACGAGGAGGTCGGCGCCGGCATCGTCGAGGATGTAGCGGACCTCGTCGGCCACGGCGTGCCAGTTGACCGGCACGACGAGGATCCCCGACTGGATGCACGCCAACGTCAACTCGAAGAGCTCGATCTGGTTCCCGGCCATGACCGCGACGGTGCTGCCCTCGCCCAGACCCCGCTCGGCCAGGGCTTGCCGGACCTGGTCGACCCGTCGGTCGAGTTCGGACCACGTGACCCGTCGCCGGTCGTCGATCACGGCCACGGCCTCGGGTCGGTCGGTGGCGAAGTCCCCCAGGAGCAGGCTCATGCCCGGACGCTAGCCCGATTGACCGTTCCAGGTAAACAGTGTTTACTCGCTGGATGGCTGCACTCGGCGGACGACGCCCGCACTCCCTGTCCCGGCGCGGACTGCTCGGACGGCGAGCGCTGCGTCGCTTCCTCTACGCCCAGATGGCGTTGCGCTCCGCCGTCATGATCGCGATCGGTCGCGAGGCGCCGCTGGTCCGGTTCACGGTCGAGAACGACCCGCCGTCGGTGTACTTCGTGTTCCGCATCCGTGCCGCAGAACGCGAGCGACTGCTCGCCGACCTCGAACTCCCCGAGGGGACGGCGTTGGCCCCCATCCGCTGCCTCGCGGACGACGCCCCCGAGTACCTGCTCACCCTCAACGTGTACCGGGTGTCGGGCATCACCAACGGGCTGCGGGCCGAGTGGTCGGTCTACGTCGAGGACGAGAACGGCGTGCCCCGCTACCTGGTCGTCGATGCGCGGTCGAGTGGCCGTTCCATGGACCCGGTCGACGTCATCACCCCCGCCTCGCGGGTCGAGCACCGGCGAGACGGCGACGACGTGTCGATGGTGATCGGCCCCGAGGGGGCGTCGTTCGACGCGTCGTTCACGATGCCCGCCGACGCACCGATCGTCGTCAGTGCACCCGAGTGGACGTCGGCGAACGACGACATCTACTGGCGCAACGGCATCCACGACCGGACCTTCTACGACGCCGGTCTGGCAGCCCCCGACCAGATCGTCGTCGACCCGGCAGCGGTCACCCTCGCCGACGGTTCGCCGTGGTCGGCCTACGTCGACGCGACGCCGCTGCACGTCCTCGTGTTCCGTCAGGCCATCGAGTTCGTCGTGTCGCCCTGGGCCAACGTCGACGAACTCGCCCGCCGCTGACCGGTCGTCGGCCGGCTAGGCCAGCGGGGCGCCGATCACCCCGTCGCCGACCAGCCGGTCGAGCTCGGCCTGGTCCATGCCCAGTTCCTGGCGCAGCACGGCAGCGGTGTCCTCGCCGAGCCACGGCGGACGCCGATCGGGCACACCGGCCCCGTCGCCGACCTTCACCGGGTTGCCGGTGGTCAGGACCGGCGAACCGTTCAGTTCGGCGCCAGGCACCGGGGTGATCATCTGCCGCGCGTTGGTGAAGGGGTCGTCGATCACCTCGGTCGCGGTGTGCACCGGTCCGGCGGCGACGCCCGCGCCCGCCAACGCATCGCAGGCCTCGACCCGGCTGATGGCGGCGGCCCAGGCCTCGATGCCCGGGCGGATGACGTCCTCGGCGTGGGCGACCCAACCGTCGCCGTCGGCGAGGCGATCGTCGTCGAGCCACTCGTCCTTGCCGACCAGGCGAGCCAGACCCTCGAACTGGGCCCGGTTGTTGCACATCATCACGAAGAAGCCGTCGTCGGCTCGGAACGCGTGGTTCAACAACGGCGCGTTCCCGGCGTCGGGGATGCCCATCGACGTGTAGTTGATGCCGGCGTCGGCCAGGGCGACCATCGAGTCGTACATGGCGATGTCGATCTCCTGGGCCTCCCCGGTGAGGTCTCGGCGACGGAGGCCGGCGAGGATGCCGATGGTGGCGAACATGGCGGTCCCGGTGTCGCCGATGGCCCCGAGCGGGTTGACGACGGGGGCGACGTCGGGGTCGCCCTTGAAGCGGTAGAGCCCGCCCATCGCCTCGGCGATGCACGCGAACGAGGGCCAGTCGCGGTATGCGCTGTCGCCGGAGCCGAATCCGGAGACGGCGCAGTAGACGACGGTGGGGTGCGCGGCGGCCACCGACGCGAAGTCGATGCCGAGACGCGTGGCCGCGGCCGGCCGGAAGTTCTGGGCCACGACGTCGAACTTCGGGGCCAGCTCCAGCAACAGCTCGTGCCCGGCCGGGGCCTTGAGGTCGATGGCCACGCTGCGCTTGGTCACGTTGTTGCGCAGGAAGGTGGAGCCGTTGCTGCGGCCCCACGGGTCGGGGACGCTGGGCGCCGCGGC
>JBFIHN010000404.1:0-3286 GCA_041601775.1 Acidimicrobiales bacterium | reverse complement strand
GGCGGTGGGGATGAGGCGGGGTTGCGTTGCCATGACCCCAGTATCCGCAGGGGGTCTGACAAGAACTCCCGACCGTGCGCTAGATCGGCGCGCCCGGGGCGACGCGGGGCCAGGGAAGGGTCCGCTCGACGATGCTGGCCAACGTGAGGAGGAGGGCGTCGTCGTGGTGGCGGGTCATGATCTGCATGCCCACCGGCAGGCCGAACGCGGGAGCCACGGGCACCGAGATCGCCGGATTGCCCACGATGTTGGCCGGGATGGTGAGCGCACCGTTGTTCTCGAGGCCGACCTTGGTGTCACCGACGCGGGTGTTGGCGGTGACCACGGCCGGGTAGGCCACGTCGGGATTGGTCGCGCAGATGATGAAGTCCGCCTCGTCGAACACGGCGGCCATCGTCTCGTTCATGGCGGTGCGGTTCCGCTCGACGGTCGCGGCCATCCCCAGGTCGTAGGAACCGTGGGCCATCTCGAGGCCGAACGCCATCTCCTTGGTGAGGTCGTCCTTGCAGGCGGGCCACAGGTCCCGGAGGTCGTTGTAGAGCTGGGCCAGGTTCGACATGGCCCACTCGAGCCCGAGGCCGGGGAACTCGACCGCGACGTCGACCTCGACCAGACCGGCGTCGCTGATGAGCGCGGCCGCAGCCTCTCGGACGTTGGCCTCGACCTCGGGCCGGAGCACGGCCTTGCCCAGGTCGGGAGAGACGACGACCTTCCGGCCGGCGAGGTCGTGGGTGCCCAGTTCGGCCTCCCAGCGGCCGTGTGAGGGCAGCGAGTACGGGTCGCGCATGTCGTATCCGGCACAGACGTCGTACCAGCGGGCCACATCGCGCACCGAGCGGGCCTGACAACCCTTCACCACCGTGAGCGGTGCGATCTCGGTCTTGGGGCCGCGAGGGATCCGGCCGGCGGTCCCCTTCATGCCGACGAGTCCGTTGAACGCGGCGGGGATGCGGATCGAGCCACCGCCGTCGCCGCCGGTGGCGATGGGCACGAGGCCGCCGGCCACTGCGGACGACGATCCACCCGACGATCCGCCGGCCGTCTTGCCGTGCTCCCACGGGTTGTGGGTCGTGCCGTTGAGCTTGGTGGTCGACACGTTGAGGCCGCCGAACTCCGACGCCGTGCACATCCCGACCAGGGCCGCGCCTGCGTCGACCAGTCGGTCGATCATGGTGTTGTTGACCGTGCCGACGCGATCCTTGAACGCGACCGACGCCTCGGTGTCGGGCCAGCCGGCGACCTTGTCGAGTTCCTTGACACCCATGGGCACGCCCCCGAAGGGCTGGGTCACGTCGGCGTTCTTCGCCGCAGCGAGCGCCCGTTCGGGGTCGACGTGGGAGAAGGCGTTGAGTTCCGAAGCCTCGATCGCGGCCAGGCAGGCCTCGGTCTCGGTCACGGGATCGCGGTCGCCGGCGCGGTACGCGTCGACGAGCGAGCAGGCGTCTTCGAGCCAGGGGGTGTCGGTCATGGGGTGAGGTTCTACAGCGTTTGGTGGCAGCCCTGCCCGCCGCTCCTAGAGTCGCCCGCCGTGGATGCGAAGACGTTCCTGGGCCTCGAGTCGACCCACAACCCGAATCGCTGGATCCTGCCGGTCACCCCGGGTGTGAGCACCCGCGGCAACTTCTTGTGGGGTGGCTGCGGCCTGGGTGCGGCGATCGAGGCGATGGAGGGCACCACCGGACGTCGGGTCATCTGGGCGACCGCCCAGTACCTCAGCTACGCCAACCCGCCGTCGATCATGGACATCGACGTGGTCGTCGCCAACGCCGGCCGGTCCGTGACCCAGGCCCGCGCCACCGGGCACGTGGGCGATCGCGAGATCCTCACCGTCAACGCGGCGCTGGGCGAGCGCGACGTGGCGTCGAAGGGCGCGTGGGAATCGATGCCCGACGTCCCGCCCCCGGAGGACTGCGAACAGCGGTTCGCCCTCGACGACACCGAGGGGATGATGTCCCGGCTCGATTTCCGTCTCGCCGATGCCCGCAACTGGGACGACCTCGACGGCAACCCCTCACCGGACGGCAACTGTTCGATGTGGGCCCGGATGCCCGACGTCCTCGAGATGTCGGGCGCGGCGCTGGCGATCCTCGGCGACTACGTGCCGTTCGGGCTGGGCCAGGCGCTGGGCCGACACGCCGGGGGCAACAGCCTCGACAACACCCTGCGGATGGTCGAGATCGTCGAGACCGACTGGGTGCTGCTCGACATCCGGGTGCATGCCATCGCCAACGGCTTCGGGCACGGGCTCGTGCACCTGTGGGCGCAGGACGGGACCTTGCTGGCAACCGCCAGTCAGTCGACCATCCTGCGCTTCCACGAGGAGTTCGAGGCTCGCCGTCGCCAGCAGGCCTCGTCTGACGGAACGACTAGGGCTTGAAGATCTCCGGCCCGAACGCCTGCTTGGGCTGGTCCTTGAGCACGACGGTCTTCATGATCTTGTCGGCGAAGGTCTGACGGTTCTCGTCCCAGAGCGGGAACAGGTAGCCGATGAAGCAGGTGATCGAGTCGACGATGTGGGCGAAGTAGCGCACGATCCCCATGCCGCCACCGATGGGCTGGCCGGTCTCCATGCTCACGGTCTTCAGACCCATGACCCGCTTGCCCGGATGGGCGCCGGTCTCACCGTCGAGGTAGTAGAAGTAGATGCCTGCCGCGAACGTGATCAGGCTCGCCAGGGTGTTCGACACGAGCCCGATGACGAACGACAGCACGATCAACGGGACGAAGTTGACCAGCGCGGCGATCGCACGATCGCCCCAGGAGGCGAGCGGGCCGTATGCCGAGACGCCGCCGCCGCCGGAGGGCGGTGGGGGCATGTTGCCCGGAGGGGGAGGAGGGGGAGGCATGTCACTCATGTCGTTTCCTTCTTTCATTCCGCCGATGGAGACTGCGGGGACGCTATCCCACGCATCCGGACGTGAGCGTGATCACCGGGTGACGAAACCGCCTCCGAGGAGTGTCGTCGACCAGTGCACGACGATCGCCGCCAGCGCGAGCGTCAACGCCGGGGTCGCCGTGGGCCATCGTCGAGGCGACCATCCCAGCCGGACGGCCACCCCCACGACGGCGAGGAGTCCCAACACCAGCACCAGGACGAGGCCACCGGGGTCACGGGAGACCACCTCCACGACCTCGCCGTGGAGGAGGTGGTCGGTGAGGCGGGTGATGCCGCAGAACGGACACGGGATCCCGGTCGTGGCGAGGAGCGGACAGGGGAGATCGAACGGGACCACGCCGCGCGCGAGCGTCCAGGTGCCGCCGATCGCTGCCGTCGTCAGCGCGGCCG
>JBFIHN010000403.1:0-3303 GCA_041601775.1 Acidimicrobiales bacterium | reverse complement strand
GTCCTCGAGGACCGTGCGGACGCCATCCACCACGCTGTGCGCGCGGCGCGGAACGATGACGTCGTGGTGGTGGCAGGGAAGGGACACGAGACGACGCAGACCTTCGCCGAGGACACCATCGCGTTCGACGACCGGGCGGTCGCCTTGGACGCGCTCACCGGCGGTGACGCCTCGTGATCGCGCTCCTCCTCGCCGGCGGCACGTCGCTCGTCGTCTCGCTCGTCGGCACCCGCTACCTCATCGAGTGGCTCACCCGCCACCACGTCGGCCAACCCATCCAGGAAGACGGCCCCCAGGGGCACGTCACCAAGGCCGGCACCCCCACCATGGGCGGCGTGGCCTTCGTGGGCGCCGCCACCGTCGGCTACCTGGCCGCCCACGTCCGCTCCGGTCTGCTCTTCACGCGCACCGGACTCATCGTGATGGCCGCGATCATCGGCGCCGCGATGGTCGGCGCGGTGGACGACTGGATCAAGGTCAGCCGCGAGCGCAACCTGGGCCTCTCGAGCCGGGCGAAGATGATCGGTCTGTTGATCGTGGCCGTCGGGTTCGCCGTGTCGATCCTGACCCTCACGGAGCTCCACCTCACGATCTCGTTCACCCGTTTCGACTCGCCCGGCCTCGGCCTCTCGCCCGTGGTGTGGGCGATCTGGGCGATCCTGCTGATCGCCGGGACCACGAACGCCGTCAACCTGACCGACGGCCTCGACGGGCTCGCCGCCGGATCCTCGATCTTCGCGTTCATGTCGTTCGTCTTCATGGCGTTCTGGGCCTTCCGCCATCCCGACGTGTACGACGTCCCCCACGCGCTCGACCTGGCGACGGTGGCTGCGGCGATGCTCGGCGGCGTCACCGGGTTCCTGTGGTGGAACGCCAACCCCGCGCGCATCTTCATGGGCGACACCGGCTCCCTGGCCATCGGCGCCGCGCTCGCGTGCCTCGCCCTCACCACCAACACGCAGCTGCTGCTCCCGGTGATCGGCAGCCTGTTCGTACTGGAGACCGTCTCGGTGATCCTGCAGGTCGGTCGCTTCAAGCTCACCGGCAAGCGGTTCTTCCGCATGGCGCCGATCCACCACCACTTCGAACTCGGTGGGTGGCCCGAGACCACGGTGATCATCCGGTTCTGGATCATGGCCGGCCTCGGCACCGCACTGGCGTTGGGGCTCTTCTACGCCGACTTCATCGGGACGGGGGCCCTCGATTGACGGCGCCGACTCCGCTCGTCGTTCCCGATGCCGTGCTCCTCGTCGGTTTCGGTCTCACCAACCGTGCCGTGGCGCGGGCGTTGCTCGCTCGTGGCCACTCGGTGTCCGTCACCGACGACCGGCCCACCGACGCGACGCGCGCTGCTGCATCGGATGGCGGTGTGACCCTGATCGAAGCCCCGGACACCACGACGCTGGCGGGGCTCGTCGACCTCGCCGATGCCGTCGTGCCCGGCCCCGGGCTGCCGGATCGCCACCCCGTCTTCGCGCTGGCCGAGGACCACGACACCCCGGTGCTCACCGAGTTCGACCTCGCAGGGGCATGGGACGAGCGGCCCATCGCCGCCATCACCGGCACCGACGGCAAGACCACGGTGACGACGATGGTGACGGCGATGCTCAACGAGGCCGGCATCGTCTGCGTCGACGCGGGCAACAACGACCTGCCCCTGGTGGCGGCGATCGACGATCCCGGACCACGTTGGTTCGTCGTGGAGGCGTCCTCGTTCCGTCTCGGCCGCACCCGCGGGTGGGCACCCCGGGTGGGCACCTGGCTCAACCTCGCCCCCGACCACCTCGACGTGCATGCGACCCACGCGGACTACGAGGCGGCCAAGGCGCGCATCTGGGACTCGCAGGGCCCGGAGGACGTGGCCATCGGCAACCTCGACGACGAGGTCGTCGCCCGGCACCTGGCGTCGGCGCCCGGGCGCCGGGTCGGCTTCTCGACCACCGACCCCGGCGCAGCGTTCTCGATCGTGGACGGCACCCTCGTGGGTCCCGGCGGCGTGCTCCTTCCTGTCGCTGACCTCCCCCGACAGTTGCCGCACGACCTGTCCAACGCGCTCGCGGCCGCAGCGACGGCCTGGGCTGCCGGTGCCGACGACGAGTCGGTGGCGCGCGTCCTGCGGCGTTCCGTCCCGCTGCCGCACCGGGTCCAACCGGTCGCGACGATCGCCGACGTCACGTACTACGACGACTCGAAGGCCACGGTGCCCCACGCCACCGTCGCTGCGCTGGCGGGCTTCGACTCCGTGGTCCTCATCGCCGGTGGACGCAACAAGGGCCTCGACCTGTCACCGATCGCCGACGCGGCCGAGCGGATCCGTGCCGTCGTCGCCATCGGTGACGCAGCGCCGGAGGTCATGGCGGCCTTCGACGGCATCCGCCCGGTCGAGGAGGCGCGGGACATGGCCACGGCGGTGGCCCTCGCGGCCGGCCTCGCCCGTCCCGGCGACGTCGTCCTGCTCTCACCGGCCTGCGCATCCTTCGACTGGTATCCCGACTACGCCGCACGGGGCGACGACTTCGCCGCCCACGTCCGTGCACGGAAGGTCTCCCCATGAGCGACGTCACTGCCCGCTTCGTGACCGGTTCCCGTTCCCGCCGGGGTCAGCCCCAGCCGCGGGCGCGTCGCCCGGAACAGGGCGTCGCGACGCGACGGCGCGGGGGATCGCGCGCTCGCGGCCGACTTCGCCTCGTCCCGGTGCCCCAGACGGCCGAAGGCGCGCAGGCGACCGGTCTGGCCGTGACGATGGTCGTCCTCGTCGTCCTCCTGAGCCTGATCGGCACGGTGATGGTCCTCTCGGCGTCGTCGGTGGCCGCGGCCGAAGGTGGATCGTCCTTCAGCGTCTTCTTCCGGCAGTGCCTGTGGCTCGTGGTCGGGCTGGTGGTCCTCTACGTCGGCGTTCGGACCGACTACCACCGGTGGGCCGACCGGGTCCCGCTGCTGGTGGTGGGTTCGGTGGGGCTCCTCACGTTGGTGCTCGTCCCGGGGGTGGGGCTCAACGTCAACGGTGCGCAGCGATGGATCGGTGCCGGCGGGTTCCAACTCCAGCCGGCCGAGCCGGCGAAGTTCGCGCTCGTGGTGTTCGTGGCGGCGCTCGTGGCCCGTGAACAGCACCGGATCCTCGATCTGCGTGTCGTCCTCCGGCCCGTGCTGATCGTGCTCGGAGTCATGCTGACGCTGCTCATGCTCCAGCCCAACCTGGGGACCTCGGCCGTGCTCTGCGCCACGGTCGGCTGCATGCTGCTCTGGAGCGGTCTCCCGATCCGGGTCCTGACGTCGCTGGCCGCCGTCGGCGCCGGCGCCGGG
>JBFIHN010000402.1:0-3305 GCA_041601775.1 Acidimicrobiales bacterium | reverse complement strand
TCACGATCGACGTCGCCGGCGACCCGATCTCGCTGTACGGGCCGAACGACGCCCAGTCGTGTGCTTCCACTCCGGCATTGTCCCCGATGTCGGTGCCCCGGGTCGGGGACCCGGCCGACGAGTGTGGGTAACCTCGCCCCGCTGAGGGAGACGAAGTGAGGACGGCGCCGTGGATCTCGCCCCGCGAGGACTGACCCGATCGATCGTGCGGTTCGGTCAGGCCGCGCAGAACGCGCTCGAGGTCGCCCGCTTCGGGGGACTCGAGACCGGTGAGCAGTCGACGCCCTACGAGGTGGTCTCGTCGCACCGCGTCTACAAGCTGCGCCGCTACGGCGACCCCGACGCCAGCGTCGGCGGGGCGCGCCGGCCGCCCATCATCCTCGTGCCCCCGATGATGCTCTCGGCCGACGTCTACGACGTGTCGCCGCAGTCGAGCGCCGTGGGCCAGCTCGCGGCCGGGGGTCTCGACCCGTGGGTCGTCGACTTCGGCGCGCCGGAGAAGGAGGAGGGCGGCCTCGAGCGCACCCTCACCGACCACGTCATCGCGCTCAGCGCCGCCGTCGACGAGGTCATCGAGATCACCGGGGGCGACGTCCACCTCTCGGGGTACAGCCAGGGCGGCATGTTCTGTTACCAGGCGGCCGCGTACCGGCGGGGCCAGGGTCTCGCGAGCCTGATCACCTACGGCAGCCCGGTCGACACCCACAGTCAGGTCCCCTTCGGTCTCGACGACGAGCTGCTCGTCAACGCCATCGACTTCGTCGCCGACCGCATCCTCCCCAACGTGTCCGTGCCCGCGTGGGCGAGCAAGGCCGGCTTCCGGATGCTCGACCCCATCGGCACCGTGCGGAACCAGATCCACTTCGCCGCCCAGCTCCACGACCGCGACTCGCTGCTCCCTCGCGAAGGACAACGACGCTTCCTGATGGACGAGGGGTGGGTGGCGTGGCCGGGGCCGGCACTGGCCGAACTGGTCAAGCAGTTCATCGTCTCCAACCGGATGATCTCCGGCGGGTTCGTCATCGACGGCCGGCCCGTGACCCTGGCCGACATCGACTGTCCGATCCTCTGCTTCGTCGGCAGCAAGGACGAGATCGCGCCCGAGGAGTCCGTGCGTGCGGTGGCCGGTGCCGCTCCGGCCGCCGAGGTGTACGAGACCCCGCTCGAGGCCGGACACTTCGGGCTCGTGGTCGGATCGCAGTCGGTCGAGGTCACCTGGCCGACGGTCATCGACTGGGCGTTCTGGCGCGACGACGGTGGCACCGTCCCGGTCGGCGTCGAACGACTCGACGCCGACCGACCGCCCACCATCCGACCGAAGAGCGACCTGGAGCGATCGGTGAACCTCGCCGCGAACATCACCGCAGGAATGGGCCGAGCCGTGGCCACCGGCACCCGAGTCGGTCTGCGGGCCGCCCGTGCCCTGGCCGTCGACAGCGTGGGATCGCTGATGCGCCTCAACCGCATCGACCAGGTGAAGCCGACGTCGCGCATCTCCATCGGATCGGTGATCGACGAGCAGGCGCACGCGGCCCCGGACGACACCGTGTTCCTGTTCGAGGGACGAGGGCACACCTACCGCGCGGCGAACGAACGCATCGACAACGTGGTGCGCGGCCTCATCAAGATCGGCGTCCGGCGTGGATCGCACATCGGCGTCCTCATGGACACCCGGCCCAGCGCCCTCGGTGTGGTCGCCGCGCTCAACCGGATCGGCGCCGTCGCCGTGCTCCTCCGTCCCGACGGTTGGCTCGAGCGCGAGGTCGAGTTGGGGCGGGTCACCCGCATCGTCGCCGACCCCGAACACGGCAAACAGGCCGCGGCCATCGAGAACATCCCGGTCCACGTGCTGGGCGGCGGTGGCGGCCCCCGCGATCTCGGTTCCGCCGTCGACGACATGGAGGCCATCGACCCCGACGCGGTACCGCTCCCGGGCTGGTACGAAGCCAACCCCGGTCGGGCCCAGGACCTGGCGTTCGTCCTCTTCACCGGCAACGCCGCCACCACACGCGTCAACCGCATCTCGAACGGCCGGTGGGCCCTGTCGGCCTTCGGCACCGCGGCGTCGGCGTCGTTGACCCGCTCGGACACCGTCCTGAGCCTCACCCCGATCCACCATCCGTCGGCGTTGCTGACCGGCATCGGCGCCGCGCTGGCCAGCCGCGCGCGGCTGGCGATGACCACCGGGTTCCAGCCGGACACGTTCTGGTCCGAGGTCCGCCGGTACGGCGCGACGACCGTCACGTACACGTGGACGATGGCCGCCGACATGCTCGAGGCACCGGCTTCGGGACGCGACATCAACCACCCGATCCGGCTCTTCATCGGGTCGGGCATGCCGCAGAGCCTGTGGCGTCAGGTCGAAGAGCGGTTCGCTCCGGCGAAGGTGCTCGAGTTCTACGCCTCGACCGAAGGCGACGCGGTGCTGGTCAACGTCCGCGGCGACAAGGTCGGCTCGTTGGGTCGCCAACTTCCGGGAAGCGCCAAGTTGAAGGTCGCCCGCTACGACATCGAGGCCGGACGCCTCGTCGAGGGTCCCGACGGCTTCGCGGTCGAATGCAACCCCGGCGAGGTCGGCATGCTGCTCGCCAAGCTCAGCGTGCGCGACGGCGCCTACCCCGACCGGTCGCTCCGGGCGCTCTTCGAGGGCGGCGATGCCTGGCTGGCGACCGGCGACCTGTTCACCGTCGACGCCGATGGCGACCACTGGCTCGTGGGCGGTGTCCCGTCACTGATCCGCACGCCCTACGGCGCCACCCCGCCCATCCCGGTGCAGGACGCTGTCGGCGCCATCGACGGCGTGCACCTGAGCGTCGCCTACGGCATCGAGGACAAGGACGGCACCACGGCGGTCATGGTCGCCGTCGAGCTGCGTGGAGGGGCGACGCTCACGCCCGCCGCGTTGCGCGACGCCGTCGCCGGGCTGCCCCGGCCCGACCGCCCGAAATACGTCCGTGTCGTCGACACGATCCCCCGCACCACCTGGTACCGGGTCAAGACCAGCGAGCTGCGTGACGAGGGCATCCCCACCGGCGAGGACGTGTTCGTCCTCCGAGACGACCGCGCGACCTACCGCAAGCGCAAGGCCCGCTCCCCCAAACCCCGTTCCTGAATCGTTCTGGTGAACAGATGACCACCACCGGGTGTCGTGAGCGTTCACCAGAACGAGGGTCGTTGGGGTCGTTGGGGTCATTCGGGGGTTGTTGGGGTCATTCGTATTTTGCGCCCATCTGTCGGAGCACGTCGACGAGCGTCGCCGGTGAGTCCGGTGCCGGATCGCCCGGTCGGTAGGTGACCGACTCGAT
>JBFIHN010000401.1:0-3313 GCA_041601775.1 Acidimicrobiales bacterium | reverse complement strand
GGCCGGGCGGTCCGCGTCGGATCCGGGTCGTTGGACCTGTAGGAAGGGCGTGTGGACGACGACGGACTGCTCGAACGGGACGAGGGCGCACCCATCTGCGGCTGCGGCGTGACGATGCTGCCCGACGGCGACGACGGCTTCGTCTGCGACAACCCCGATTGTGAGGCCTACGGCGAGACGACCTGACCGGCGTCGGCCACCGAGGTCTCGTCGGGCACCGGGGTCTCGTGGGGCACCACGACCCGGTCGGCGACGTCACCGATGTCGGGATACAACACGCGGATCAGACCGATGGCCACGGCCGTCGCCACCAGCTGGGCAGCGATGAAGCCCGGCGCCGACGACGGCTCGATGCCCGCGAAGGTGTCGGAGAACATGCGAGCCACGGTCACCGCCGGGTTGGCGAAGCTGGTCGACGACGTGAAGTAGTACGCCCCGGCGATGTAGCCGCCGACGGAGAACGCGGCCATGCCGGCCCGTCCCGAGCGGACCACGCCGAAGATCACCAGGAGCAGGCCGAGGGTGGCCACGCCGTCGGCGAAGACCAGGTGACCGGCACTGCGGTCCTTGGTCGACCAGTCGATGACCGACAGGTCGAACATGACGTTGGCCGCCATCACCCCGGCGATGCCGCCGCTGACCTGGGCGGCGACGTACCCGAGCGCCGTCGGCGTGTCGATGCCACCGAACACGCGGTCGGCGATCGTGACCGCCGGGTTGAAGTGCGCGCCGGACGCCGGGCCGAGAGCGAGGATGAGCGCCACCAGGACCCCGGCGGTCGCGAACGCGTTCTGGAGGAGTTGGAGGCCCACGTCGTCGGTGAGGTTCTCGGCCATGATCCCGGAGCCGACCACCCCGGCGAGGAGGAACGCGGTGCCGACGAACTCGGCGACGAGCTTGCGGGTCATGCCACGTCCAGGCTGGCGATGAGGGCCTCGACCCGGCCACGGATGTCGTCGCGGACCTCCCGCACCATCTCGATGCCCTGCCCCGCGGGGTCGGCCAGCTCCCAGTCCTCGTAGCGCTTGCCGGGGAAGATCGGGCAGACGTCCCCGCACCCCATGGTGATGACGGCGTCCGCGGCCCGGGCGATCTCGTCGCTCCACGGTTGAGGCACCTCGGCCGAGATGTCGACGCCGACCTCGGCCATGGCCTCGACCGCGGCAGCGTTGGTCTCGACACCCGGTTCGGAGCCGCCGGAGAACACCTCGACCCGGTCACCGGCGAGGTGACGGAGCCATCCGGCGGCCATCTGCGACCGGCCGGCGTTGTGCACGCACAGGAACAGGACGGCCGGCTTGTCGAGTTCGCCGACATCGAGGCGCGCCAGGGCGCGGAGCCGGTCGCGGGTGAACCGCTCGACGAGGATCGGGAGCCAGGTCGAGAACCGCGCCCGCGCATCGATCTTGGTGAGCGAGTCGGCGACGTAACGGTCGACGGTCTCGGCGTTGAACGTGCCGGCGAACTCGGCTCGGAGACGGGCCGCGGCCTCGTCGACGAGTGGGTCGTCCGCTCGGGTGGGCGACTCGGTCATGGGGAAACTCCTTGTTCGCCTCGGACGAGGCTGCGGATACGGATGTCGATGTCGGCGAGGACGTCGTCGAACGCCGTCGCGGTGCCGGCGTCGACGGGATCGGGGATGGACCAGTGCAGCCACGACGCGGCGGGCTCCAGTTCCTCGTGGGCACGGTCGCAGACGGTCACCACCAGGTCGGCCGGGCCGGCGTCGGCGAGATGCCGGGGTCGGGCGTCGGCGAGGTCGAGACCGGCCCGTCGCGCCGCATCCACGGCGCCGGGATGGACCCGGCCAGCGGGGTGCGTCCCGGCCGACGATGCCGCGGCACCGACCGATCGGTTCCACGCGGCAGCAGCGAGCTGCGACCGGGCGGAGTTGTGCGTGCACACGAACAGCACCGATCTCGGCGGGTCCTCTCCGGCACCGGTCACGGCGTCGACGCCACGCCAGACCAGCCGGACGTAACGGCGGCGGCGATCGCCGGAGGAGACGAAGCGCTCGATCAGTCCGACGCCCTCGAGGACGTCGAGGTGGTGCGCCAGGAGGTTGCCGGGCACACCCAGGCGGGCCGCCAACTCCTTCGGCGACCGGTCGGTCCGGTGCAGCTCGTCGACCACCGCGAGGCGCAGCGGATCGCCCAGCGCGGCATACACGCGCGCCCGGGCACTGACGGTCTCGGGGGCGGGCATGGCCGCACCATATCCACTCATCACAGACTGACTCAATATCGACTGAGTGAACAGGGGATGAACCGGGCGCGTGCGTCGGCCGCAACGTCGTCACCGACGACCTGGCAACATCGCCCCATGGAGATCCACCTGGTCGACGGGACCTACGAACTGTTCCGGTACCACTACTCCCCCAACAACCGGGATCTCGACACGGGAGCGACCCGTGGCGTCGTGAACTCGATGCTGCAGTTGGTGGACGACGGGGCGACGCACATCGGCGTGGCGACCGACCAGGTCATCGAGAGCTTCCGCAACGACATGTGGGAGGACTACAAGGACGGCTCCGGGATCGACCCGCAGCTCAAGGCCCAGTTCCCGCTGGTGGAACAGGCCCTCGAGGCGTTCGGCTTCGCGGTGTGGCCCCAGGTCACCCACGAGGCCGACGACGGGCTCGCCGCCGGTGCGGCGCTCGGCCGCGCCGACGACCGGGTCGAACGGGTGATCATCTGCACCCCCGACAAGGACATGGCCCAACTGGTGGGCGGCAAGGTCGTGCAGTGGGACCGGCGGCAGGACAAGTGGTACGACGTCGGGGGCGTCCAGGAGAAATTCGGGGTCCTGCCCGAGTCGATCCCCGACTACCTGGGTCTGGTCGGCGACTCGGCCGACGGGTTCCCCGGCCTCCCGGGGTGGGGCGCGAAGTCGGCGGCCGCCGTCCTGGCTCGCTACGTCCACATCGAGGACATCCCACCGGCCGCCGGCCAGTGGGACATCACCGTCCGCGGCGGGGCCAAGCTCGCCGTGACCCTGCAGGACAATCTCGAGGACGCCCTGCTGTTCCGGACGCTCGCCACCCTGCAGCCCGATGCACCGATCAGCCCCGACGTCGACGCCATGGCGTGGACGGGCCCGAACGACGACGTCGCCGACGTCGCCGCAGCGATCGGCGCCGAACGGCTCGCAGAACGAGCACGCCGGCTCGCCACCCGCCCCCGCTGAACCCCCATAACCCCTACACCCCCGCACCCCCGTTCTGGTGAACGGATGACACCACCAGATGACGTGGTTGTTCACCGGCGGGGACCGGGCCGGCACCGAGGTGTTCCGGACGCCCCGCCCGGGCGTC
>JBFIHN010000400.1:0-3347 GCA_041601775.1 Acidimicrobiales bacterium | reverse complement strand
TAGCGGTGACGCGGTCGGGTCAGGAGACCCGCCGGCCGCCCGAGGACCGCAGCGCACGCTTGTGCTCGACGAAGTCGACCAACACGTAGTCGCCCAGCGTCTCGGGTGTCGTGAAGAACGCCCGGCCACCGTTCATCTTCGTGATGCGCTCGATGAAGTGTTTGAGGTAGCTCGTGGCGTCGAGCATGAAGGTGTTGATGCGGATGTCGTCCTTCGTGCAGCGGATGACCTCGCGCACCGTGGCGTCGATCGTCTCCTGCACCGGCGGGTAGTTGAAGTACGGCTGGCTCATGCCCGGCTCGTAGTGCGCCGTCGGCTCACCGTCGGTGATCATGATGATCTGCTTGGTGCCCGACTGCTTGGCCAACAGTTGGCGGGCCAGTTGGAAGCCGTGCTGCATGTTGGTTCCGTAGTCGTAGTCCCAGCTGACCTCGGGGAGCTGTTCCGGGGTCAGGACGTGGGCCACCTTCGAGAAGCCGACCAGACCCAGGTAGTCCTGGGGGAACTGGCCCGAGATCAGCGCGTGGAGCGCCATGGCGACCTTCTTGGCGGGGAGGAAGTTCTCGCGCATCGGCATCGACAACGAGAGGTCGAGCATCAGCACCGTGGACGACCGCACGGACGTCTCGGTCCGTTCGACCTCGAAGTCGTCGGGCGTCAGACGGACCGGAGTCCCTCCCCCGTTGCGTCGCACGGCGTTGCGGACGGTCTTGCCGATGTGGAGGTTGAACGGGTCGCCCCACTCGTAGGGCTTGGTGTCGTAGGTCCGCTCGTGGCCGATGCCGGTCGACGACATGTCGTGACGACCGAGCTTGTCCTTGGCCAGCTTGGAGAAGAGGTCGTCGAGGGCGTTGTTGCCGATCTTGCGGAGTCCCCGCGGCGTGAGTTCGAGCCGGCCTTCCTTGTTCTGGATGAGGCCGGCGTCCTCGAGTTGCTTGGCGAGCTTGGACATCTGCTCGAGCGAACGGGCGGCGTCGTCGCCGAGCAGCTCCTTGGCCCGCTCGAGGTCCGCCTCGGCCAGTGCCCCGGGCTGGGTCGCGTTCTGGAGCAGGTTCTCGAGCTGGTCGAGGTCACCGAGTTCGGCCATCATCTGCGCGGCCTCGGCGAAGCCCATCGGGTTGTCGCCGTCGAAGTCGTACTGCTTGCCCCAGTCGAGCTGCGGGAACATCTGCTGGAGGTTCTCGCCCAGCTGGCTCGACAAGAACGCGAGGTCCATGTCCTCGAGCAGTTGCTGTGCCAGCCCTTGGAGCTGCGCACGCTGCTCCGGGGTCATGGAGTTGAGCATCGCCTGCATGTTGGCCATGCGCTCGGCCATCGCCCGCAGGAGCTCCTCGACGTCGGCCGGGTCTTCGGGGAAGAAGTCGCCGTACTCCGCCATGAACTCCTGGAAGTCCTCGGGCGTGTCCTCGCCGCGTTGGTGCTTCTCGAGCAGCGCGTTGAGCGCAGCCATCATGTCCTTGGTGCGCTGCATCGCCTCGGGGTCGGGGTTCGACATCGCCCCCGCCATCTGGTCGAAGTACTGCTGCGCGAGCTGCTCGCGCAGTTGCTCCATCAGCTCGTCGAACCGCTCCTGGGCCTCCGACGACTCGAAGTCGTAGTTGCTCAGGCTCTGCACCTGGCCGGCCAGGTCGGACGGGAGCATGTCGAGATGCATGTGCTTCTCGGTGTTGGTCGACTCGGCCAACTCCTGCCGGCGCTCGTCGCCCGACGACCGGGCTTCGTCGAGGCGCTGGTCCAGTGCCTGGCGCTCCTGGTCGACGACCTCACGGAGGGCGTCGGCGATCTCGTCGTAGACGCCGCCGAGATTCGAGTTCTCGAGCCGCTCCTGGCGAGCATCACGCAGGCGCGCCATGAGCTCGCGCATCCCCTCGACCCGGTTGCCCTCGTCGTCCTCGAATCCCTGCTGCATCAGTCGCCGCAACGCCGCGTTGAGATCGCCGTGATAGAGCAGGTCGTCGGTGATCTCCTCGAAGATCGAGTCGGCGTCGAGGTCGAATCCGACCTGCGTGCCGTCCCACCGCGAGTACCGGAAGTTGGGACGAGTCATCAGGTGGTCACGGTAGCGGCCGCGCCCCGGGACCGGACGCGGGACTGCGCCCGGCGGGCGGGCGGGGCCGGGCGCAGTCCGAACGACTCCAGAGCACTACTCCGGAGCTGGTGCAGGATGCAGGGAGCTCCCCTCGGGGAGCGAGAAGCGGGTCACACCTCGTGGGTGCGACGCTCCTCGACCACTCGGGTCTCGCTGCGGGGGGAGGTGACACGGTCGATCCAGAGGAGCGACACCAAGACGCCGAGGACGCCGGCGACCATGAGGATGACGCCCACGGTCGAGATGTCGAGCCCGCTGACGTCGGCGTCGACCGCGAAGGTCAAGATCGCGCCGATTGCGATGAGGAAGATGGACGAGCCGGTGGCCATGGTGGTCACTCCTTCTGCCCGTTGTCGGAAGAGCCCCGGGCGTGGCGGATGGTGGAACCCATCCGTTCCCCGGCACGCCCCTCGTCAGAACCGAGCTCGTCAGACGTATGAACGGCCGTCGGACGGGGAAGAGACGTCGTCCCGGTGCCCCCACCGGACACCACCTTCCCGACGAGAGGACCCCCATGAGCAACGACAACATCAACAAGGACGAGGTCAAGGGCCGTGCCAAGGAGGCCGCCGGTGTCGTCACCGGCAACGAGGAACTCGAGAACGAAGGCAAGCTCGACCAGGTCGTCGGCGACGTCAAGGACGCCGTCGACGGGGTCGCCGACAAGGTGAAGGGCCTGCTTCGCCGCGACGACAAGTGACCCACGTCGATGGTTGACTAGCGTCTGCGCTGGCTGCGGTTGCAGCCAGCGCTTTCGCGTGTTGCACGAACGTCCCTCACACTCGCCGCTCCACCACACGGACCCGTCAGAGGAACCGATGACCGACGTGACCCCCAGCCCCGAAGACCGCCTCGACGTGAGCATCGACGAGGGACCGCCGACGACGTTCGTCCTTGCCGGCGACCTCGATCCCCACACGTCGCCGATGCTGCAGACGAAGATCGACGAGGCCCTCGCGGACGACGCCGACTCTGCGGTGCTCGACGTGACGGCGGTCGGCTTCACCGACTCGGCTGGACTCCGGGTCATCGCCGACACCCACCGACGCCTCCGTGAGGCCGGCGGTGCACTGGTGATCCGCCACCCGTCAGCGGCGCTCGAGAAGCTCCTGGCCGTGACCGGCCTCGCCGATCACGTGACGGTCGAGTCCCGCTGATCCTCGGCGATGGCCATCCTGCACCGGACACAGAGCCGCTGCCCGTCGACCTGCACGTCGACCTCGTCGACGAGAGCCGACACCACGAGCAGTCCTCTGCC
>JBFIHN010000399.1:0-3358 GCA_041601775.1 Acidimicrobiales bacterium | reverse complement strand
CCGGAACACCGGCGAGTCGCGCAAGGTGAGCAGTCCGACGTCGGCGACGGCGAGGACCGAGCGGATCTCGTCCGACGGAACCGCGGGCTCGACGCTCACGTTGGGCAACGCCGCAGCGCGCGCTGCGAGTCGGGCATGCTCCGGACCGGCACCGACGAGCCGGATCGTGATGTCGTCCCTCCGACGCGCTTGCAGGACCTCGCCGGCGTCGATCACCACGTCGAGTCCGTTGGCGACACCCATCGTGCCGGCGTAGACCGCCACCAGGCCATCGTGGGGCACGGCGGGAAGCGGCTCGTCGTCGATGGCGACCCCGTTGGGGATCACGTGGAGGTGCGCGGGGTCGGCACCACGCGAGACGAGGTGCGCCGACGCGTGCGGGAGGACCGTGACGACCTCGTCCGCCGCCCGATAGAGGTGCCCCTCGATCGCACGCAACGCCATGATCGCCGGATGCCGACGAGACAGGTCGCCCAGGTCGACGAGGCTGTCCGGCCAGATGTCGCGGACCTCCATGACGAACACGGCGCCCACCCGTCGGGCGATCCGCTCGGCGGCCAACGGCGCGAGCAGATGGGGTGACGAGCCGACCACGACATCGGGCGTCGCGAGACCGAGACCGCCCAGCTTCCGGACGACCTGGAGGGCGAACGACGTCATGTTCACGATCCGCTTCGCCGTCGACTCGTATGCGGGGGTCGGGATCCACACGTAGGTGACGCCGTCGACGTCCTCCGTCATGGGTCCGTCGCCGCGGGGGCGATGGTCCTGGCGCGAGTAGTGGTCGAAGACGGATGCCACGACCGTCACGTCGTGGCCGCGTTCGGCGAGCGCACGAGCGAGTCCCAGGTGGCGGGTCGGACCCCCACTGGCACCCGGCGGGAGCGCGTAGTGGTTGACGAACCAGATCTTCACCGTCAGGCCTCGCAGAGCGCGTCGACGACACGCTCGGCCGCGTGGCCATCGCCGTACGGCTCGGCCACGATCCCTGGCCCGGCGTGCACGGCGCTGCAGAGCAAGGCGGCGAAGTCGGTGCCCGTCGGCGGCAGCAGTCGGTTCCAGCCGAGGTCGACCAACTCGACCCACTCGGTCTCGGTCCGCAGCGTGATGCAGGGCCGTCCCTGGAAGAACGCTTCCTTCTGCACCCCACCGGAGTCGGTGACGACGCATGCGGCCTGCCCCTCGAGGGCGAGCATGTCGAGGTAGCCGACCGGCGGGAGGACGGAGACGCCGTCGATGTCGATGCCGTTGCGTTCGATGGCCTTGGCGGTACGCGGATGCATCGGCAACACGACCGGGACGTCGGCCGCGACGGCCCGGAGACCGTCGACGATGGTCGCCAACCGGCGGGGGTCGTCGGTGTTCTCGGCCCGATGCACCGTGGCCAGCACGAATGCGTCCGCCTGCACCCCGGCTCGCTCGAGCACGGAGGACTTCGACCGGGCGACCTCGCCGAAGATGCGGACGGCGTCGAACATCACGTCACCGGTCCGCCGGACCACGTCGCCGCCGATTCCCTCGGCCTCGAGGTTCCGGTCGGCGACGGCCGTCGGCGTGAGGCAGAGGTGGCTGACGTGATCGGTCAGCACCCGGTTGATCTCTTCGGGCATCGCCCGGTTGAACGAACGCAGCCCGGCTTCCACGTGCGCCAGCCGCGTGGACATCTTCGATGACGCGATCGCCGCTGCGAGCGTCGAGTTGGTGTCGCCGTAGACGAGCACCCAGTCGGGTTGCTCGGCGACGAACGCCGCCTCGAGCGCCTCGATCATCCGGCCGGTCATCTCGCCGTGGGTGCCGGCGTTGATCGCCAGGTTGGCGTCGGGCTCGGGGATCCCGAGTTCGTCGAAGAACACCTGGGACATCTCGTCGTCGAAGTGCTGCCCGGTGTGGACGACCACGCTCTCGATGCCGGGGCGTTCGGCCATGGCGCGGCTCACCGGCGCGAGCTTGATGAACTGGGGGCGTGCGCCGACCACGGTCAGGACTCGCATCTATCGACCTCCGCCTTGGATCCCCAGCACCGAACGCACCGTACGCGCCACGATCCGGACGTCGAAGAGGAGCGACTGTCTCCGCAGGTAGTGGAAGTCGTACTGGAGCTTCTCCAGGGCGTCGCGCTCGTCGCCGGCATAGCCGTACTTCACCTGCGCCCAGCCGGTCAGTCCCGGCCGGACGATGTGGCGCAGTTCGTAGAACGGCAACTTCTCGACCAGTTCCTCGACGTAGCGCGGCTGTTCGGGGCGCGGGCCGACCAGGCTGAGGTCGCCGCGGAGGATGTTCCACACCTGCGGCAACTCGTCGAGGTGCGACACCCGGAGGAAGCGGCCGAACGGCGTGATCCGTGGGTCGTCGTCCGCGGTCCAGTCGGTCGGTGCGTCGTGGCCGTCGAGCATGGTCCGGAACTTGAGGATCGTGAACGTCGACCCGCCCTGGCCCACGCGCGGCTGCGAGTAGAACAGCGGCCCGCGGTTGGCGACGAGATTGCCCACCAGGACCACGGGGATGCACACGAGCAGCGGAAGGGTCCCCGCCACTCCCGCGGCGAGGTCGACCATGCGCTTGAATCGTCCGAACCGGTCGCGGTGCACCTCGCCGATGTCGAAGAACAACGACACCCGTCCGAGGTCGGCGACCGGCAGCTTGCCGAGGTACTCCTCGTAGAAGAGCGACTGCGTCCGTACCCGGACGCCGCTCTCGTGCAGCGATGCTGCCTGTTCGACGATCCGGTCGTCGGCCGCGGCCTCGCCGCTCAGGACGAGGACCGAGCCGGCGTTGCCGACCACGGACTCGAGCAGGGGTCGGGAGTGCTCCTGGATCTGGGCGGCGTCCTCCACGGACAGGAACGCCACGACGGCAGCCGGGCGCTCGGGGCGGCCAGCGAGTTCCTCACGGAGTTCCTCCGCCAACGCATCGGACCCGACGACGACGACGCGATCTCGCTGCTCGAGGTTCCGCCGTCCGGCACCGGAGAGGGTGGACATCCCGTAGTACCAGGGGACCAGCAACATGGCGGACCCGAAGACCACGAACCGTGGCAGCAGTGCGTCGCCGACGAACAACTGGATCATCGACACGCCGAGCGCACCCGCGGCTGCGGCGACGAGAGACGTCGGCAGGCGACTGCGGAGGGTCCGGGGCAGCTCCGGGAGACCGAGCCCGTACGCGGCGAGACAGAGGATCGCGACGTATGCCACCGCCCACCCGAACCGAGACGTGTCGACGAACTGGTAGTCGCCGACCTTCTGGCCGTGCCACTCGCTGAGGCCGAACACGATGCCGAACACCCCGGCGTACATCAACGGGCGCGCGGTGGCTCTCACGCCGGGATCGTACGGCATGCACCGAGGTGCGCCTGCCT
>JBFIHN010000398.1:0-3382 GCA_041601775.1 Acidimicrobiales bacterium | reverse complement strand
CTGAACCGCGTCCGGTCAGGCGGAATCCATCGAGGTCTCGAGAATGGCGACGACGGCGTGCACGAGCCCGCGCACGAAGTCGTCGTGGTCGGCCGACTCGTCGGCCAGCCGCGCCCGGTCGGCCAGTGCGTGGAAGATCAACGTGGTCGCGAGCACGGCCCGCACGCTTCCCAGCACGCGCGAGTGCGGTGGCAGCACGTCGACGAGCATCGCCTGCACGCGTTCGAGACCCGGCCTCGACCACGGCTGCGACAACAGGTCGGGGAGCTCGTCACGGTTCGGATGCGCCAGCAGCTCGGCCTGGATCCGGAGATACGACGACCCACCGGGATCCCCGAGCATCGCGGCGAGCGGGTCGACGATGACCTCGACGAGCTCGCGCACCGACGGCTCGGGAGGGAGCGCGTCGACCAGCCGATCACGATGCACCGCCATCTGCTCCACCCGACGGCTCGTGATCGCTGCGAGCAGACCCACACGGTCGCCGAAGTGGTACTGGATCGCACTGTTGTTGCGTTGCCCCGCGGCCTCGAGGATGTCCGCGAAGGTGGCGCCGACGATCCCGTCGGCCGCGAAGCGGGCCTCGGCAGCGTCGAGGATGCGGCGTCGCGTGTCGTCGGCGGAGCGAGGCATCGTCGGCACGGTACCCACCCGCCGCGGCGACGACGGTCACACCGCTCGCATACGGTCGACGTGTGCCCCTGACCGACCGTCGCACCGAGCTCCACCGCCGCGACGCCGCCACCGGACGATGGTTCTCCGCCGTCGGCGACGTCGACGTCCTGGGCGCCGGTCGGGTACGCATCGAGGTCGGTTCGACCGGAAACCGCCTCGACCCCACCCGCCGAGTCCGTCGACGAGGCCATGACCTCGTCCGGGCCGAGGGACGGCTCGAGCTCCGCTCGTGGTGGCCCGTCCACGAGGTCCGCACCCACACCATCGGGCAGTTCGTTGCCGACCTCCGGGGCGAGATCGCCGCCGCCGGCAGCCCCGACGTCGACGAGGACCTCGCCACGCTGGCCGGCATCGTCCGCAGTGTGTTCGCGACGACCGGGGCCGACCTCGTCGAGACCGTGCTCGCGTCGGCCTACCCGCTCCTCCGACATCCGCTGTCGGCCGGTGCCCGACCCGACATCGTCCCGGTCGCCGTCGAAACGCTCCTCCATCACGGTGACCCCCGTTCCGCAGCACACCACGCGCTCGGCCCGCGGGTCACTCGTCCGCTGGTCCGTGCGCTCGCCAACTCGCTGATGCCCGACGACACCGGGCGCATCGCCTGGGAACCTCTGCTGCTGGCCCTGATGGCCGCCGATCGCTGTGGACCCGAGCAGCTGGCGTCGATCCTGTCCACCCCACCCCACCGGCCCGGCGCGGTGTCGTTCTCGCTCACGGACGTCGACCGAGCGCGCGCCATGTTCGAGGAGACCGCGCCTCGACGTATCAGCGACGACCTCGTCGCAGCGCTCGAGATCGATGGCGGGACGACCGAGCTCGCCCGCCGCCTCATCCGCCACGACGCCCGGCCGCCCGCACCACCGATGGAGCCGGCGCCTCCGCGCCCGGCCCCACGGCCCCGTCCGGTGCGCACCGTGGACGACGGCGAGCAGACGATCGACTACCCCGCGGCATGGGTCGCGGTCGACGGCGAGGCGGTGGAGGGCACGCACTGTCGGGTCGCCCTGCCCGCCACGGGGAACGAGCTCCTCGAGTGGGGGGCCGTGATGGGCAACTGTCTCGGCGCCTACCGGACGACCGCCGCGATGGGTCGGACCCGGATCATCGGGTTCGTCGCCGACGACGTGCTCCAGTACGTGGCCGAGGTCAGCCCGGCCCGGACACTGCGCCAGCTGGAAGCGCCGGGCAACACCCTCCCGCTGCCCACACGGGAGCGGGCCATCGTCCGCTTCCTCTTCGAACACCGTCTGGTCGAGGCCGACGCCCGACGCACCTTCTAGCGATACCGTCACCGCCGTGGCCAAGCCTTCGCCGGTGTTGCTCGAGATCGACGGACGCGAGGTGCGCATCACCAGCCCCGACAAGGTCTTCTTCCCGGAGCGGGGCGAGACCAAGCTGGACCTCGTGCACCACTACCTGCGGGTGGCGGGGCCGATCATGACCACCATGGGTGGACGGCCCACGCTGATGCAACGGTTCCCCGACGGTGCCGCCGGCAAGTCGTTCTTCCAGAAGCGCGTTCCCAAGGGCGCTCCCGAGTGGCTCGAGACCACCGTCGTGTCGACCCCCAACGGCACCACGTCCGACGCCATGGTGGTCGCCGATGTCGCGCACGTCGCGTGGGCCGTGAACCTGGGCTGCCTGGGCTTCCATCCCTGGCCGCTGCGCGCCGCCGACCCCGGCACCACCGACGAACTCCGGATCGACCTCGATCCCGGTCCCGGCGTCGACTTCGCGATGCTCCGCGAGGCCGCACACGAGCTCCGCGCACTGTTCGACGAGTTGGGCATCCAGGCGTTCCCCAAGACGACGGGGAACCGCGGTATCCACGTGTATGCCCGGCTCGCTCCGGGATGGGACTCGTACGACGTCCGTGCTGCCGCCGTGGTCGTGGGACGGATGCTGGAGGAGCGTCGCCCCGAGCTCGTGACCGCGGCGTGGTGGAAGGAGGAACGTGGTGCGCGCGTGTTCGTCGACTACAACCAGAACGCGCCACACAAGACCGTGTTCGGGGCCTGGTGTGTCCGACCTCGTGTGGGCGGCCAGGTGTCGACTCCGTTCCACTGGGACGAACTCGACGACATCGTCCCGGACGAGCTCACGATCCCCGTGGTCGCCGACCGGATGACCACGATCGGGGACCCCTGGGCGGCCATCGACGAGCGACCCCAGTCGATCGCCCCGCTCCTGGAGCGGTACGAGGCCGACATCGCCGCCGGCGTGGGAGACGCTCCCTGGCCGCCCGTGTACCCGAAGATGCCCAATGAGCCGCCCCGGGTCGCACCGAGCAGGGCGAAGGGCGCCGAGCGGTCGTAGGTTTGTCCCCATGGAACCCGGGACCAAGTACCTCGCCGGCAGCACGTTTCGCCTGCTCAACGCGCTCAACGCCAAGAAGCCCTTCGCTCGCGAGGGACTCGCATCGATCCCTTCGTTCGCGCTCGGCCTCCCGGCATCGGAGCTGCCGTTGCCCTACGTCGCCGGCAACGCCATCTCGACGGCCTACGCGCTCGGCCGCGGCGTCCAGCGCACCGCTGCCGGCAAGCTCGGCCTTGCGCTGACCGCCGGCGCCTCGGCCGTCCTCCTCGGCCTGCACAAGCGCACCGCCGACGCCGAAGAGATCATCGACCGAGCGCTGGCCGACGAGTTGGGGGTCGATCACGCCGAGCACGCAATGCCCTCCCCCATGGCCCCGAGCCGTACTGGTCTG
>JBFIHN010000397.1:0-3382 GCA_041601775.1 Acidimicrobiales bacterium | reverse complement strand
GTGGAGTTCGAGGCGAGCGCCCATCCGCTGCAGGAACAGCGCCAACTCGATGATCTCGGGTTCGGTTGCCGCGTTGCGCAGGACGGTGCGGCCCTCGGCCATGGCCGCCGTGAGCAGGATCGACTCGGTTGCACCGACCGAGGGATACGGCAGCGTGATCTTGGTGCCCTGGAGGCGTCCGACGACGCTGGCGTGGATGCCCTCGTCGTCCTCGATCACCTCGGCGCCGAAGGCACGGAGGGCCTCGACGTGGAAGTCGATCGGGCGGGCGCCGATCTTGTCGCCTCCGGCCACCGGCACGAAGGCCTCCTGGTGGAGGTGGAGCAGCGGGCCGAGCAGCAGGATCGGGATCCGGTTGAGGCCGGAGTAGCGGACCGGCACGTCGGAGCGGATCTCGTCGGTGGGCGAGATGGAGATGGAGTCACCGTCCACCTCGACCCCGACGCCCAGGGAGCGCAGGACCTCGGTCGTGATCTCGACATCGCCGATGTCGGGCACGTTGCGGATCAGCGAGGGCGACGCCCCCATGACCGCAGCGACCATGTGTTTGGTGACGGCGTTCTTCGAGCCGGACACGCGGACCTCGCCGCGCAGCGGTCCCGAAGGCTCGACGGCCCAGGCCGGTGACGGGCCGTCAGGGGGAGTCATGCCTGCGAGTCTACGACCAGCGCCGTCACCGACGAGCGGCGTCGAGCGCACCGTTCATGGCGTCGAGTGCCCGGCGGGCGGCGCCGGCCCAGTCGTCGGTGCCGGTGTCCTGCCAGGCGGCGGTGATGCCCCGGCTCGACGACACGACCACGCCTCGTCCGTCCCTTCGCAGACCGGCCACGGCACCGGCTGCGTCGCCACCCTGGGCGCCGTAGCCGGGGACGAGGAAGAAGGTGTCGGGCATCCGGGCCCGCAGCGATCGTGCATGATCCGGGTAGGTGGCACCGACCACGGCCCCGATGTCGGAGAGTCCGCACTCGCCGCGACGCGACGCCCCCCACTGGTGGACGAGGTCGGCCACGGTGTCGGCCACGGTCGCGGTGCCGCTCGGGGTGTCCTGCACTTCGCCGCTCGACGGGTTCGAGGTCTTGGTGATCACGAACAGCCCCGCGGTGGTGTCTCCGACCACGGGCTCGATGCCGTCGACGCCGAGGTACGGGTTCACGGTCAACCAGGTGGCGTCCATGCCCCCGATCGGCTCGTCGTCGAGCCCGGGGGCGCCACCGAAGGCCATCTGGCCGTAGTGGGCGGCGGTCGAGCCGATGTCGCCGCGCTTCGCATCGAGGATGACGGGCACGCCCGCCGCCTCGGCGTAGGCGACGGTCGACGCCAGGACCCGCCAGCCCGGGACGCCGTAGGCCTCGTAGCACGCCGACTGGGGCTTGATCGCCGCGCAGTGGCCGGCGACGGCGTCGATGATCGCCTCGTTCGAGATGCGGAACGCCTCGGCGACCCCCGCGGCACCGGCGCCGTGCGACGCCGTGACGGATCGCCGCAGCGACTCGGGCAGCAGCGCCGGGCGGGGGTCGAGCCCCACGCAGGCGATCGATCCGGTGCGCTCGATCGATCGGTCGAGGGCGTCGGACGCGTGCACGCTGGGAGGCTATCCGGTGGTCTCGGCCGGACAGATCGGACGATGCCGCACTTTCGGCACGAAGACTGGCATTTCTCGTCAAGAAGCCCCGGTCCACTGCCGAAGGTCCGATCATGGGACGGGCGCGCGTGCAACGGTCACACCGGCGGCGGTCGACCGCGGTGGCCGCCCGGCGCACCGACCGCGGCGCATCCCTGGTCGAGCTGGCGTTGGTGGCGCCGGCCATGATCCTGATCGTCATGGGCACGCTCGACCTGGCGCGGGGCTACCGGATGCAGATCCAGTTGGAGAACGCCGCGGGGCAGGGCGCTGCCTACGCGCGGATCTCGCCGAACGACGTCGACTGCGCCGGCAACGACGACGTCGTCGGAGCCGTCACCAAGGAGGATCCGGAACTGGTGACGCTCGTCGACTTCTCCGTCGTCGTGTTGACGGAGAACGGCAGCGGTGACCTGGTCGTCCCGGTGACCGGTTGCGGCGGGACCACGGTGACCGCGGGAGATCGCGTCCGGGTCGTGGTGACGGCGACGTTCGACTTGGTGACCCCGGCCGTCGAGTTGGTGGTCGGTGAGTCGATCTCCCTCACGGGTTCGTCCGAGGTCGTGGTGCAGACGTGAGGCGCACGACCAGGGACGCCGGGGTCACGGTCGTCGAGGCCGCGTTCGTCCTGCCCATCCTCTTCGTGTTCATGATGGCCGTCATCGATCTGGGCATGTGGACGCTCAACGACAACCAGGCGACCAACGCGGCCAGAGACGGCGCACGCGTCGGGGTCATCAGCTATCGCAACGCCGACGTGCCCGGCAGCGCGGACCACGACGCGATCGTCGAGAAGATCGCGTCGCATCTCCCGGGCCGCCAGGTCCGGACCGAAGACATCGACATCCGTTGCGTCGACCCGTCGGGAACCGAACTGGTGGGCAAGTGCGCCTCGGCGCGAGTCGACGTCGACCGGATCGAGGTCGCCGTCGAGTGGACGTGGTCGCTGATCACGCCGATCACCGACGTCATCGGTGTCGAGGAGGGGCGGGCCTCGGGCATCGCCACCATGGCGATCATCGGGCAACCTGTGGTCGGGACCCCACCGGTGAACCCACCCACCTCCGGGCCACCGACGACCCCGCCGTCGACCCCGCCGACCACCTCGGCGACCCCGTGCTCGATCACCGGGATCCACGTCACTCCCGACCCGGTCCGATCGAAGAGCAACGGCCAGCTCAAGAACGCGATCCGGGTCCACTACGACATCAACCAGGTCGATCAGTGCAACGCCCTGGCCGTCCACCTGATCACGCCTGGCGGCACCGTCGTGTCGGCCATCTGTGAGGACTGCGAGCTCAGCGACAGCCACCACGACTGGGACTACGACAGCCTCGAGAAGGACTGGGTGCCCCGGGGCACCGCGACCGTCCGCATCTTCAACGAGTTCATCGACGTGTCGACCACGTTCACCGTGGCCGCGGGATAGGGGACGACGACCATGGGACCCGCTCACCGACATCTGCAGGGCTCGTCGCCGGAGGCACGGGACGATCGGGGGATGACCGCGGTGTTCTTCGCCATCAGCGTGACCGCCATCTTGGCGGTCGCGTCGTTGGTGCTCGGGGCGAGCACGGGCTACACCTCGGTCCGCAACGGGCAGAACGCGGCCGATGCCGCGGCGCTGGCGGCCACGTCGACGCTGCGCGAGGTGGGGCAGGGGACCGTGCCCCCGGCCGAGGTGCTCGCGGTCGCGGTGTCGGTGGCCGAGGACAACGGTGCCGACAGCGGCAGCGTCATCTGTGACGTGGTCAACCGCTT
>JBFIHN010000396.1:0-3383 GCA_041601775.1 Acidimicrobiales bacterium | reverse complement strand
GACAACGCTCAAGACGTTCGACGGGCAACGGGTGATCGTGCCCAACGCCGACGTCTACCAGAGCGCCATCCAGGTGCTGACGGCTTTCGACGCTCGACGGACGAGCCTCGAGGTCGGCGTCGGATACGACGACGACCTGGGCGTGGCCGAAGACGTGATCCTCGACGCATGCCGGGGTGTCGACGGTGTCCTGTCCGACCCGGAACCGCAGGCGTACCTGGTCGGACTCGGGGACAATGCCGTCCTCTTCGATCTCCGGTACTGGACCGATCCGCACCAGGCCGACGTCCGTCGCATCGAACACCTCGTCTTCCGTGCGGTGAAGGATCGCCTCGACGCCGAAGGCCTCGACATGCCCTTCCCGGTCCGAACCGTGGAAGCAGCACCTTCGCTGGTCGCTGCGCTCCGACGGGAACTCGACGATCCGACCACGGGTCAGGAACGCTGAGCGCCGTCAGGGTGTGACGATGGGGAAGACCCTCGGCCAGCGGTCGAGGCCGGCGAAGAGCGCGGTGAGCACCTGCGAGTCACCGGTGATCTCGGTGTCGGGCGCATCGTCGAGTGCGACCGTGCCGTCGATCAGGGCGATCAGCGACGCTGCGGTGGTCGACAGGGTGCACACGGCCTCGGCGTCGGTCTGTCCGGGACGGTGGAACAGCGTCTGGTTCGAGATGCCCACGACGTGGCGCTCGCCGCGATCTCGTACCGCGACGTTGACGCACCAGGAGTCGAGCCCGAGGCGCTCGGGGACGAGACGGACCGCGAGAGCGTCGAAGAGCATCTCTGACGTCATCGCCGGTGCCAGGCCGCCGAGGTTCGAGGTGCCGAGATCGATCAGGTCGTCGGCCCGGAGTTCCTGGGCGCCGGTCAGGTAGAAGTTGCGCCACGGGCCGGACTCGGCTTGATAGCCCAGTTGCTCGAGCGCGTCGGCCAACAGGAGACGCGCCGCGCGGTGCGTCGGGTCGGCGAAGACGACGTGGTCGAGCACCTGCGCCGCCCACCGGTACTCGCCGGCCGCCACGTCGGCCCGCGCCCGCTCGACCACGGCGTCGGCGCCACCCATGTACTCGACGTACTTCGCCCCGGCATCCTCCGGGGGCAGCGCGTGCAGGTGTGACGGGTTGCCGTCGAACCAGCCGATGTAGCGCTGGTACACGGCCTTGACGTTGTGGCTGACCGTTCCGTAGTAGCCCCGTGCGTGGAACTCGCTCCGGAGGCCCTCTGGCATGTCCAGGTGTTCGGCGATCTCGAGCGGGGTGAGACCGTGGTTGGCCAGGCGCATGGTCTGGTCGTGGATCCAGCGGTACGCGTCGCGCTGTTGCTCGAGGAACCGTCGGGTGTCGTCCGTCCCGAACCGCGGCCAGTGGTGGCTGGCGAAGCAGATGTCGGTGTCGGCCGCGAAGAGGTCGATGGCCTCGCCGATGTACTTGCTCCAGGCCAACGCGTCACGCACCTGCGCCCCGCGAGGCGTGTACAGGTTGTGGAGGTTGTGCGAACAGTTCTCCGCCATGCACAGCAGGCGGAGATCGGGGAAGTGGAAGTTCATCTCCGCGGGCGCCTCGGTGCCCGGCGTGTGCTGGAAGACGACGCGGACACCGTCGATGTCGAGTTCGGTGCCGGTGGCGTCGATCTCCTCGGTCGGGGGGATGAGGCTCGTGGTGCCGAGCGGTGTGGCCTTGCCGAGACCGCAGTCGACCTGGCCACGTGGGCCCTGGGGGAGCAGCGCCCCGTACATGTACATGGCTCGCCGCAGCATCACCGGCCCGGCGATCACGTTCTCGCTGACGGCTTCGGCGAGGAAGCCCTCGGGCGCGATCACCCGGCAGCGTCCGGCATCGACATCGGCCTGCGTGGTGACCCCGAGGACGCCGGCGAAGTGGTCGATGTGGCTGTGCGTGTAGACGACGGCCACGACCGGTCGTTCGCCGAGGTGCTCGTTGGCGAGATCGAGCGAGGCCCGCGCGGTCTCGACCGACGTGAGGGGATCGATGACGATCCAGCCGGTGTCGCCGGCGATGAAGGTGATGTTCGAGAGGTCATAGCCCCGCACCTGCCACACGCCGTGTCGGCCCGATGCATCGACCTCGAAGAGGCCGTGGAGGCAGTTGAGCCGTGCCTGGCGCCACAGCGAGGGGTTGACCGTCTCCGGTGCCGTCTCGGTCGCGCGGACGAAGTCGTGGCGATGGATGTCCCAGACGACGTGCCCTTCGCCGATCGTCCCGGTCGCGTGTTGTGCGACCAGACCGCGCGACGCGCGCTCGAAGTCCGCCGGGTCGTCGATCGCCACGGCGGCGGCGACGGCGAGGTTGTGGCGGCGGGTGTGGGCCGAGGCCTCGCCCGGAGTCGTGGAGCCGGTGCTGTCGTCCATGGGCGAAGCATGGCACTCTGTGGCCCCATGACGGACCGGAAGTGGCGCTCCGGGTGAGCGGTGACGAGTGGACGACCCTGGTCGTCCTCGTGGTGATGCTCGGCATCTTGGTCATCGACCGCTTTCCGCCGGCAGGCGTCGTCTTCGGCGCGACGTTCACGCTGCTGCTCACCGACGTGATCGACACCGACGTGGCGTTCTCGGGATTCTCCAACTCGGCACCCCTGACCGTTGCCGCGCTCTACGTGCTGGCGCGGGGGGCCCAGAAGACCGGGATGCTCACGGCGATGACCTCGCGGTTGTTGGGAGACGGCACCGGGCGACAGGCCATGACCCGGTTCCTGGTCCCCACCGCGGGCGCGTCCGCCTTCTTCCCGAACACGCCCCTCGTCGCCATGCTCATCCCCGACGTCCTGGGCTGGTGCCGCCGCCACGGTGTCTCTCCGTCCAAGTACCTGATGCCGCTGTCGTTCGCGGCCCTGCTCGGTGGCGTGGTGACCGTGTTGGGAACGTCCACCAACCTCGTGATCTCCGGTCTCCTCGACGCCGAACCGGACAGCGCTCCGCTGTCCGTGTTCGAGCTGACGCCGATCGGTCTCCCTGTGGCCGTGATCGGCACGGCCCTGCTGCTCCTCGTGGGGGAGCGGTTGGTGCCGGCCAGGCTCACGCCACCGGAGTCCGCCGAGGTGCAGGCCCGCGAGTTCTCGATGACCATGCAGGTGATCGCCGGTGGTCCCCTCGACGGGTCCACGGTCGCCGATGCCGGCCTCCGCGACCTCCAGGGTGTGTTCCTGGTGCAGATCGACCGCAACGAGTCGGTGGTGAGCCCGGTCGCCCCCGACCGCCGCATCGACGGCGGTGACGTGCTCACCTTCGTGGGCAACGTCGAGGAGATCCTCGATCTGCAGCGCCGCAAGGGCCTCCGCTCGACCGAGCAGGAACACGTGCTCGCCGTCGACTCGCCCGACACCCGCTTCTTCGAGGTGGTGATCGGTCGGTCGTCACCACTGGTCGG
>JBFIHN010000395.1:0-3386 GCA_041601775.1 Acidimicrobiales bacterium | reverse complement strand
TTCGACGCCGATGCGACGGGTCGACCAGGTGATGGTCGGACTCGGCGCCGTGCTGATCGTGGCGTGGACCGGCACGCGTCTCACCGATCCCTTCCCCTGGCCGGACGCGCCGACGATCGCCCCGTTCCCCATCCGCAGCCGGTGGTGGTCATCGTTCGTCGAGGACCTCTTCGTCTGGCAGGTCGGCGCGCTGTGTCTCCTCGGCTACCTCGGCGGGGCCGACGTGGTCCGCCGGTGGCTCGGGGCTGCGCCCGAACGTCGACGTGGCCTGGGTTGGCTGGCCATCGCCGTCACGCTGATGACCACGGCGTTCGTCCCGCTGGCCATGCCGGCGTCGTGGGTCGAGGGGCTCCCGGTCTGGTTCACCCCGGTCTTGCATCTCGCGTCGCAGCTGTTCTTCCCGGCGGCGGTGCTGGTCACCGTGCTCGGCCAACGGTTGGAGGGCCTCCGCGTCGCGGTGAGCCGTACGACGGTCTATGGCCTGCTCACCAGCGGCGTGTTGGCGGTGTACCTCGCTGTGGTCTGGGCTCTGGGAAGCGTGCTCCCGGATGGCGCCGTTCCCGGACTCATCGGCGTCGCCGTGGTGGCTGCCGGCATCCAGCCGGCTCGCCGGGTGCTGCAACGACGAGTCGACCGTCTCGTCCGCGGTGACTCGGCGACCCCGTTCGACGCGCTCTCTCGCGTCGGACTCGGACTGGGCTCGGCGGCCGACGAACGCGACCTCCCCGACGCAGTCGCCGAGTCGTTGCGCCGGTCGTTCCGCCTCGAGGGCGTCGCCATCGACGTCGAGTGGCCCGCCGGCGCTCGCCGGCTCGCGCAGGCCGGCACCATGACCGACGACGTCGTCCATCTCCCGCTCGTGATCCAGCAGGAGACCGTTGGCGTCCTCGTGATCGCTCCCCGCCGCGGCGAGCGTCTCGACCGGGCCACCACCGAGCCCATCGAGCAAATGGCCCCGATCGTCGCCGCCACCGTGCAGCTGGTCGCCCGCACCCGAGCACTGGCCGAGTCGCGTGCACGGATCGCCGAGGCCCGTGACGAGGAACGCCGGCAGTTGCGACGCGAGCTCCACGACGGCTTCGGACCGGCGCTGGCCGGGATCGGTCTCGGCCTCCAGGCCGCCAAGAACATGTTCCACGTCGACGCCGAGGCCGCGACCGCGCTCCTCGACCGCCTCGCGTCCGAGATCGACGAACGGGTCGAGGAGGTCCGCACCCTCGCCCGTGGGCTCCTTCCCCCGGTGCTCGAGGAGCTCGGGCTGGTCCCGGCGATCGAGGAGCTCGCCGAACGCCACCGCCTCAACGAGGGCCTGGTGGTGCACGTGCAGGTCGACGAGGCGTTCGGGGCGGTCGACGGCGAGCTCCGCAGCGCGCTGTACGGCATCGTCGCCGAGTCGGTGCGCAACGTCGTCCGCCATGCCGGCGCCCGTACCTGCACCATCTCGCTGCTCCGCACCGGCGACGAGCGTTCGGTCGTCGTCCGCGACGACGGCGTGGGCATCGACCCGTCGCGACCCCGCGGTGTGGGGCTCCGTTCGATGCACGAGCGCGCCGACGCCATCGGTGCGGTGCTGGCGATCGAAGCCGGTCGACCAGGCACCGTCGTCCGGGTGCGCGTGCCGGCAGCGCATCGCGATGCGGAGTCGAGCCGATGAGCGCCGACGTGACCCGCCTCCTGGTCGTCGACGACCATCCGGTCTTCCGCATGGGGATGGTGGCGCTGCTCGGCACCATCGACGGCTTCGAGGTCGTCGGCGAGGCCGAGACCATGGCGGCCGCGGTCACGACGGCCGGCGAGGTCGCACCCGACGTGATCCTCATGGACCTTCAACTCGGGGACGGATCCGGGGTCGAGGCCACGCGACGGATCGTCGAAGCGGACCCGACCGCTGCAGTCCTGGTCGTGACGATGATGGACGACGACGATTCGGTGTTCGCGGCCATGCGCGCCGGCGCACGTGGCTACCTGCTCAAGGGAGCCGGCCCGGCAGACATCCAGCGTGCGGTCGACGCCGTCCGCCGCGGCGAGGTCCTCCTCGGCGCCGAGGTCGCCACCCGGGCGCTCGGCTTCCTCACCGGCGCGCGACGGGACGGCCCGACCCCGTTCCCGGAGCTCACCGAACGCGAGCGCGAGATCCTCGACCTGGTCGCCGAGGGCCTCGACAATGCTGCCGTGGCCCGCCGGCTGACCGTCAGCCCGAAGACGGTGCGGAACCATCTGTCGAACGTCTTCACGAAGCTGCAGGTCGCCGATCGGTCGCAGGCGATCGTCCGAGCACGCGAAGCGGGACTCGGGCGCCCCTCGAGCGGGTAGGAAGGGCACCATGGAACCGACCGTTCGCAACGCTGAGGACCGATCCCGCTACGAACTGCTGGTCGACGGCGCGACCGTCGGGTTCGCCGACTACCGGACCGACGGCGACCGGGTCGTGCTGCCGCACACCGTGATCGACCCGTCGATGCGCGGCCGGGGTCTGGGCGACGTGTTGGTCGGCGCCGTGCTCGACGACGTGCGCGCCCAGGGCCGCACCGTGGTCCCGACCTGTTGGTTCGTGGCCGAGTTCATCGAACGGAACGCCGACTACGGCGACCTGCTCGCCGGGGACACCACGTCGACTGTCACCCCTCACCCGTAGCATCGGCGGGGTGAGCGCTCCCGGACCTCCCCTGCTCGGACGCGGCGTGGTGACCGCCGGTGGCGCCGTCCCTCCGGCGTGGTCGGACGCACCGGTGACGACGATCGACGACCACGTCCTGGCCGAACCGCGGGACGCGGTCGAGCGGTTGCATGACGCCTGGAGCACCCGGACACCCGTCGTGGTCGACCTCCGCGTCGACCCGGTGGAGTTCCGTCGTCCGATGACCTACGTCGTCCAGCCCTGGGAGCTGTCCCCAGACTTCGAGCTCCTGCACGATCGGCTCCACTTCCTGGTCTGGAACAACAACTACGACGCCCGGACGGGGACCCCGATCTGGTGGTGGGGCCGCAAAGCGGCACGGATCGACGGCACCGCGTCGGACGAGCTGGCGCCGACGGCCGACGGCGACGTCGTCCTGTCCGACGGGACCGTCGCCTGGGTCGACGGCGGGCCGCCCGACGACATCGACCCCGCGCGTCTCGGTGATGCCACGCTGATCCGGGCCGAGGCCGTCGACGGCGGACGAGTCGACCGCGTGCCCGCGTGGGTCGCACCGGCGGCCGAGCTGGCCCCCGACCAACTGTCCGCCGTCAACCACCGTGGCGGGCCTGCGCGCATCATCGCTCCGGCCGGCTCGGGCAAGACCCGTGTCCTCACCGAGCGCCTGCGTCACCTGCTGGCCGACCGTGGCCACGACCGCTCGGGCCTGCTCGCCGTCGCCTACAACCGCAAGGCCCAGGAGGAGATG
>JBFIHN010000394.1:0-3397 GCA_041601775.1 Acidimicrobiales bacterium | reverse complement strand
GTGTCCTCGAGCACCGCGACGTAGACGCCGTCCTCGCGTCGGACCACGACATCGGACTCGCGGAGCGTCGCCTCCGCCGCCGCGGCGATCAGCCCGGCGGGCACCGGCCCGTCGCTCCCTCCGACGATGAAGATGTGCACGACCGACAACGGGCGCAGGGCGCGGCGGGCGATGGCGATCCGGCCCCGGAGCGTGGTCTCGAGGAACTCGCTCTCGAGCAACGGGGCCGACAGGCCGTCGGCCTCCTCCGGATCCAGCGACGGATCGGGCACGGGTCCCCGCCTCGGATCGGACGCCGTCTCCGGACGCTGCGCCCGCAACGCGAGGGCGGCAGCACCGACGGCACAGAGCCCGGCGACGAGCGCTGCCGCAGGGTGGGCGGTGACCACCGCGAAGGCGCCGAAGGCGGCGGCAGCAGCCGCAACGACCCGGAGTGGCCCGCCCTCGCGCATCGGCACCCGGATCAGCCGCTCACGAGGTCCAGGATCTCGCCCATGATCTTCGTGAGGTCGAAGTCCTTCGGGGTGTACACGGCGGCGACACCACCGTCGAGGAGGGGCTTGCGGTCGTCCTCCGGGATGATCCCACCGGCGATGACCGGGGCCTCGACACCGTTCTCCCGCAGCAGGCGGACGGTCTCGGGGATGAGCTGGAGGTGACTCCCCGACAGGATCGACAGGCCGATGGCGTCGACGTCCTCGTCGGCGGCGACGGAGGCGATCTGTTCGGGGGTCAGGCGGATGCCCTGGTAGATGACCTCGAAGCCGGCGTCGCGCGCGGCGACTGCGATCTGCTCGGCGCCGTTGGAGTGGCCATCGAGGCCGGGCTTGGCGACGAGGAGCCGTGGCGGTCCACCGGCGCGGACCTTGACGCGCTCGGCCACCGCACGCAGACCGTCGCTCGTGGGTCCGAAACCGCTGGCGGCTGCGACACCGGTCGGAGCCCGGTACTCACCGAACACCTCCCGCAGCAGACCCGACCACTCGCCGGTGGTGCCACCGGCATGGGCCAGGTCGACCGTCGCCGGCATGATGTTCTCGCCCGACTCCGCCACACGACGGACCTCGTCGAGCGAACGCTTCACGGCGTCGCTGTCTCGACTCGACCGCCACCGCTGCACGTCGGCGATGAGCTCGTCCTGGACCGCCGGGTCGACCTTCATGATCGAGTCCTCGCCGCCCAGGGGCGATTCGGCGGTCTCGGTGTACTTGTTGACACCGACCACGACCTGGTCGCCCGACTCGATGCGGCGGATGCGCTCGGCGTGGCTGCGGACCAGGCGGCCCTTCATCTCGTCGATGGCCTCGAACGCGCCCCCGAGGTCCATGATCTCGGTCATCTCGGCCCACGAGGCCTCGACCAGATCGGACGTCATCTTCTCCATGACGTGCGAGCCGTCGAAGATGTCGCCGTACTCGAGCAGGTCGGTCTCCTCGGCCAGGACCTGCTGCACCCGCAGCGACCACTGCTGGTCCCACGGGCGGGGGAGGCCGAGGGCCTCGTTCCACGCCGGCAGCTGGATCGACCGTGCTCGCGCCTTCTTCGAGAGCGTCACGCCGAGCGCCTCGAGCACGATGCGCTGCACGTTGTTCTCGGCCTGTGGCTCGGTGAGGCCGAGGCTGTTGACCTGCACGCCGTACCGGAACCGCAGGGCCTTGTCGTCGGTGACGCCGTAGCGCTCGCGACCGATGCGCTCCCACAGTTCGCCGAAGGCCCGCATCTTCGCGGTCTCCTCGACGAAGCGGATGCCGGCGTTGACGAAGAAGCTGATCGACCCGAAGACCTGCGAGAAGCGGTCGTCGGTGACCTGGCCCGACTCCTTGACCGCGTCGAGCACGCCGATGGCGTTGGCCAGGCTGTACGCGATCTCCTGGACCGGCGTCGCCCCGGCCTCCTGGAGGTGGTAGCTGCACACGTTCATGGGATTCCACTTCGGGATCCACTCGGCGCAGAAGGCGATCATGTCCACGATCAGCCGGCGGCTGGGGAGCGGCGGGAAGATGTAGGTCCCACGACTCAGGTACTCCTTGACGATGTCGTTCTGCGTGGTGCCGCGCAGTTGCTTCGACTCGACACCGTGCTTCTCGGCGTTGGCCACGTACAGCCCGAGCATCCACGCCGCCGGGGCGTTGATGGTCATCGACGTGTTCATCTCGCCCTGTGGGATGCCGTCGAGCAGCGTCTCCATGTGGCCGAGATGGACGACCGGCACGCCCACCTTGCCGACCTCACCACGGGCGAGGACGTGGTCGGGGTCGTAGCCGGTCTGGGTCGGGAGGTCGAACGCGATCGACAGCCCGGTCTGCCCCTTGGCCAGGTTGCCCCGGTACAGCTCGTTCGATGCCTTCGCGGTCGAGTGACCGGAGTACGTCCGCATCAACCACGGACGGTCTTTCGTGCGGGGCTCCGTCGGCGAAGTCATGGCTCCATTGTCCGCCACGAACGAGGTCGGACGCCACCTGCGCCCCACCGCTCCCCCACCCCACGACCCGTTCTGGTGAACAGTCACGTCATCTGGTGGTGTCGAACGACCACCAGAACGGGTGTGGACGGGGGTCGGGGGGGTTGGAGCCGGGTCAGGGGATGAGGACGGCCTTGCCCACGAGGCGGTGCTCCAACAGGTCGGCGAGCGCGTCGCCCACACGGTCGAGCGGGTAGGTCGTCGGCTCGGGTGGGGTGAGGCGGCCGGTCTCGACCATGGCCAGCGTGTCCGAGAGCAGGACGCGCTGCTCGCGGCCGTGGCCCATCGCCCACGCACCCCAGTCGACGCCGACGACCGACCGGTTGCGCAACAGCACCTGGTTGGTCGGCAGCTTCGGGATGTCGCCGCGGGCGAATCCGATGACGCAGAGCCGGCCGAACTCCCCCATCGCCCGCAGCGCTGGTTCGGTGAGGTCGTGGCCGACGGGGTCGAACACGACGTCGACGCCGCCACCGGACAACTCGCGGGCGGCGGTCTTCAAGTCGACCTCGGAGTAGTTGATCGTCGCGTCGGCGCCAGCGGCCGTGCACTTCTCGAGTCGCTCGTCCGACGATGCTGCAGCGATGACGGTCGCGCCCAGTGCCTTCCCGTACTGGATCGCAGCGATGCCGACGCCGCCGGCCGCACCGAGCACGAGGAGTGACTCGCCCGACGACAACGCCGAACGACGTCCCAACGCGAACGCCACGGTGCAGTAGCTCTGGGTGAACGCTGCGGCCGCAGCCGACGACAGTTGGTCGGGTACATGGGCCAAGGCGTCCGGGCGCGTCGCGACTGCGGACGCGAAGCCCCCGAGGCCGACGCTCGCGAGTACGCGGTCGCCGACCTTCCACCGGGTGACGTCGTCGGCGACCGCGCTGATCGTTCCGGCGACCTCGTTGCCCGGCACGAACGGCAGGGGCGGCTTGATCTGGT
>JBFIHN010000393.1:0-3399 GCA_041601775.1 Acidimicrobiales bacterium | reverse complement strand
GAGAAGCGCGTCGGGTTGACGCCGGCGAGCGTCCGCGAGCTCGTCGCCCGCGGGCACCGTGTCGTGATCGAGGCCGGCGCCGGCCTGGGCGTGGGCGCCACCGACGACGACTATCGGGCCGCGGGAGCCGAGACCGTCACCAGCGCGGCCGACGTCTACGGCACCGCCGACATGATCGTGAAGGTCAAGGAGCCCCAGCCCGCGGAACGGGCGATGCTGCGTGCCGGGCAAGTGCTCTTCACCTACCTGCACCTGGCGCCGGACCCGGACCAGACCCGTGACCTGGTCGACTCCGGGGCCACGTGCATCGCCTACGAGACCGTCACCGACGCCTTCGGCCGTCTTCCCCTCCTGGCACCCATGTCACAGGTCGCCGGACGCATGTCGGTGCAGGCGGGCGCCCATGCGCTCGAGAGCGCACAGGGTGGCGCCGGTGTGCTCCTGGGCGGCGTGCCCGGGGTCCACTCGGGCGAGGTCGTCGTGATCGGCGGTGGCGTCGTCGGCGAGAACGCCATCGAGATGGCCGTCGGACTCGGTGCCGCGGTGACCGTGGTCGACCGCAACCTCGACGTGCTCGCCCACCTCGGGGCCCGGTTCGGTCCGGCGCTGGAGACGATGTACTCGACCCGGACCGCGATCGAACAGCTCGTGGCGACGGCCGACCTCGTCGTGGGTGGCGTCCTGGTCAAGGGGGATCGGGCGCCGAAGCTCGTGACCGAGGACATGGTGCGGTCGATGCGACCCGGATCCGTGCTGGTCGACGTCGCCATCGACCAGGGCGGTTGCTTCGAGACGTCCCGGCCGACCACCCACGCCGACCCCACCTACGTGCTCCACGACGTCGTCCACTACTGCGTCACCAACATGCCCGGCGCGGTGCCGCGCACGTCGACCCACGCCCTCAACAACGCCACCTTGCCGTTCGTGCTGGCGCTGGCCGACCTCGGCGTGCGCGAGGCGGTCGAGACCGACCCGCACCTGCGCAACGGCTGCAACGTGATCGCCGGCCAGGTGACCGAGGCTGCGGTGGCCGAGGCGCTGGGCTACGACTACCACGAGCCGCTGAGCGTGCTGTGAGCACGACGCGACTGTCGGCCGGCATCGTCACCGACCACGCCGGCGAGCTGGTGGCCTTCTACGCAGCGGGGCTGGGGTTCGAGCTCGAGTCGACGTCGGAGTTCCCGCAGGGGTCGGTGCACCGACTCCGACGGGACGACGCCCACTGCAAGATCTACCAACCGGCCGGTGGTGCCACACGGCCGCCTCGACCCGATCCCTGGTTCCGGGACGCGGGCTTCGCCTACGCCGCGCTCCACGTCGACGATGTCGTCACGACCACCGCGAGCGCTCGGAAGGCTGGCGCTGCCGTCCTGACCGAACCCACGGCCCACCGTCCCGGTGCCGTGTACGCGTTGATCGCCGACCCGCAGGGCAACGTCTGGGAGCTGCTCCAGGAGCGCTGACCGTCAGCGGCGGGCGGCCTCGGCCAACTCGACCGGGCCGGCGGCCGGATAGCCGTGGGCGTCGCGGATGGCACCCGACCAGCGTCCGAGGATCGCGACGAGTTCCTCGAGGTCGTCGCCGAGCGCCGCGACGATGGGGGCACACGCTCGATCCGTGGCGACCTCGATCGCCTCGCGTGTCTGCGTGCCCGTGCCCGTCAGGGTGCCGCCGGCGAGCAGCCCGCGGGCCTCCAGGCGCTCCGTGGCGGCGGCATAGTCGTCGTCGTTCCAGCCGCGGGTACGGGAGTACGAACGCGACGGGAGCCCCCAGTACAGCTCGGTGAGCATGCCGATCTCACAGGCGTCGAGCGCCTCGGCCGTCCACACCGCGACGTGGGCGTCGCCCCGGTACTCGCGCAGCATGTCGCCCAGACGCCACGCCGCGCCCAGTGGCTCGTCGGGCACGTCCTGCGAGCGGAGTCCGGCGAAGAGCGGCTTGCCCGCCGGTTCGAGGTCGGCGGTGGCCCGTTCGAGCAGGTCGACCGCGCGGTCGATGCCGTCGGGCACGTCGCCGAGGATCCGGCGCAGCTGCGCCACCGCGCCTGCGGTGCGTGCCTCCTCGATCGAGGCTGCGTCGGTGCGGGTCCAGCCGGCGGTGACCGCAGGAACCACGATGGCCGGCTTGAACACCCCGAACGCGGCCGCAACGACCGCACCGGGGACCTGTCCCATCACCGAACCCCGGCTGGTGAAGTAGGCGGCGATCTCGGGCATCTGGACGCCTCCGACCTCGGCGCTGCTGGGGCCGAACCCCAGGGCCTCGTACCGCTGGTGGCACTCGGGCGAGAAGTAGACCTGACCGGTGAAGGGCTCGATCGCAGCGGCGAGGGAACGGGCGGGATCGAGCGGCATCGGGGTTCTCCTGGTCAGGGGCGGGCGGCGGCGACGGCGACCAGACGGTCGGCGGCCTCGTCCGGCGTCGTGCACGGGTCGAACCCGTCGCTGGTCCGGAGCCAGTCGAGGTTACGGCGATGCATGTCGAGCCGCTCGTCGAAGCGGTTCAGCACCAGGACCGTCGGTGCGCCGTCGAAGAACCGCGCCGCGGTGCGGACCGCGTCGATGGTCCCCAGACCGGCGTCGGCGACGAGCACGGTCACGTCGACGCCGAGGTGACGCAGGAGGTCGGTGCTGTGACCGTCGTGGGCGACGGGCGACGCGACACCTCCGACGGTCTCGACGAACCCGATGTCCAGCGCGTGCGGCCACGTCGTCTCGGTCACCAGATCGGCGAGCAGCGGCCGGGGCAGCCCGAGCGCATCGGCGGCCATGGGCGGGGCCATCGGCACCGGGAGGGTCCGCGCCGCGGGGCAGACCGATGCTGCCGTGTCCGCTGCGGCCCGGGCGAGGACCTCGGCGTCGAGCGGACCGGGGTCGTCGGGGTCGTAGGACTGCACCGGCTTCCGTGCGCCGACGGCGAGGCCCCGGGCGCGCAGCGCAGTGATCATCGCCGCCGTCGTCCACGTCTTGCCGATCTCGGTGGCGGTCCCGGCGACACCGACGAGCAGTCGGGGCCTCACGCGCCCACCCCCACGTCGGCGAGGGCCTCCACGAGCGCGTCGATCATCTCGTCGGTGTGGACCGCCGACAGCGCCACCCGGAGCCGCGACGTCCCTACGGGGACCGTCGGCGGGCGGATCGCGGGAACGAGGATGCCGCGTTCGAGCAACGATGCGGCCGCAGCCATGGCGTCCTCCTCGCGTCCGAGGACCAGCGGGACGATCGGCGACGGGTGGCCAGGGGCCACACGATCGATGGTGCGCCGGAGACGACAGCGCAGCTCGTCACCCTCCGGTCCCCGGGCGATGTCCATCGCGGCGTGGGCCGCGGCGACGTCCGCCGGGCCCAGGCCGGTCGAGAAGATGAGCGGCCTCGCACGGTTCACGAGCAGGTCGATGAG
>JBFIHN010000392.1:0-3403 GCA_041601775.1 Acidimicrobiales bacterium | reverse complement strand
GAAGGCGTCGGGATCCCCACGGTCCCAGCCGTCGGAGAGGATGACGACCACTGCGCCCCGCGCCATGCCGCGGACGCCCCACTCGTCGTTGAACGCGCGCAGACCGTCGCCCAGTCGGGTGCCCCCGGAGAAGTCCTCGATCGCCGCAGCCGCGTGTGCGAGGGCGTCGTCCGGGTCACGACGCGACAGCTCGCGGGTGAGCCGGGTGAGCCGGGTGCCCATGGCGAACGCGTCGATGCGCGAGCGGGCCGACACCGCAGCGTGCGCGAAGCGCAGCAGCGCCCGGGCATAGGGCTCCATCGACCCCGACACGTCGACGAGCAGGACCACCCGACGGAACCGCTCCCCCGGGCCCGTGGTCGCCCGGTGGATGGGTTCGCCCCCGGTGCGCAGCGCTGCTCGCACCGAGCGCCGGAGGTCGACCCGCCCGCGGACCGCCGGGTAGCGCCGCCGGGAACGACGCGGCGCGCCGGTGAGCCGGATGCGTTCGACGAGCGCCCACGCCTCGGCGAGCTCGCGCTCGTCGAGGGTGGCGAAGTCGGCGCGCCGCAACGTCTCGAGGTGCGAGAAGCGGACCTGGATCGAGTCGTCCCCGTCGATCGTCTCGTCGCCACCGTCGGCAGCGTCCGGGTCGTCGATGGCGAGGGTCACCGTCTCCGGCGGGAGCGGTGGCTCGAGCTCGATCGTCTTCCCCCCGAAGTAGCCGGCGAAGACCAGGTCGAAGACGTGGACGTCGTCCTCCCGGCGTACGAGCGTCGCCCGCGCCGACCAGTAGACGTCGTCGGGGTCGGCGACGTCGACGACGTCGAGCGCCTCGACGAACCGTGCGGTCGCGTCGACCGGGACGTCGAGGCCTGCCTGGCGGAGGAGGCGGACGAAGGCGACGGCCGCGACCGGGGGGTCGCGGACGAGCTCAGGCACTCCGCTGCGCTGCCGCCTGCACCAGGGCCTCGAGCCCAGCAGCGCGCACGCGTGTCTGGTCTTCGCGGTACTTGAGCACCGCGCCGAGCGAGTCGTCCACGGTCTCGACGTCGAGTTCCTCGGCGCCCAGCACCTGCAGGGCCACGGCCCAGTCGATGGTCTCGGCCACGCCCGGGGGCTTGTAGAGGCCGGCCGCACGGAGGTGGGCCGTGGCGGCAGCCACCTGCGTGGCCAGCCGCTCGCCGACACCGGGCACCCGGAGACGCACGATCGCGACCTCACGCTCGAAGTCGGGATGCTCGACCCAGTGGTAGAGACACCGGCGCTTGAGGGCATCGTGCACGTCGCGGGTGCGGTTCGACGTGATGATCACGACCGGCGGCGTCTCGGCACGGAAGGTGCCGATCTCGGGAACCGTCACGGCGAAGTCCGACAACACCTCGAGCAGGAACGCCTCGAACTCGTCGTCGGCGCGGTCGACCTCGTCGATCAGCAGCACCGGCGGCGGACCGTCGGTCGGGCTGACGGCACGGAGCAACGGCCGACGAACCAGGAACCGCTCGTCGTAGAGCTCGTCCTCCAGTGCGGTCACGTCGGCACCGGTCGCGATCCCGGCCGCCTCGGCCGCACGCAGGTGGAGCAGCTGCTTCGAGTAGTCCCACTCGTAGACGGCCTGGCTGACGTCGAGGCCCTCGTAGCACTGCAGGCGCAGGAGCTCGCCGCCCGTCCAGCGTGCCAGGACCTTCGCGACCTCGGTCTTCCCGACCCCGGCGTCGCCCTCGAGCAACAGCGGCCGGTGCAGTGCGAGGGAGAGGTGGATCGCCGTCGCCAACCCACGGTCTGGCAGGTAGCCGTGCTCCTCCAGGACAGCGGAGACCTCAGCCGGGGTGTCGACGTCGAGAGGCATGGTCGCAGGCTACGGTCCGCGCCATGCCAGGACTCCGACACGTCGTGACCCTCACCTTCCGGGACGACACCACCCCCGCAACCATCGCCGACATCGTGGAGGCACTGCGTGCGCTCCCCGACCAGATCCCGGCGTTGCGCCAGTACGTGGTCGGCGCCGACGTCGGGAAGTCCGACGGCAACGCCACCGTGGCCATCGTCGCCGACTTCGACGACTGGGACGGCTACGTCACCTATCGCGATCATCCCGCCCACGTCGCCGTCGGCGTCGACAAGGTCGCCCCGGTCCTCGCCGGCCGCGGTGCCGTCCAGCACGAGCTGTCATGAGCGGCATCGAGCTGATCAGCCATCCCGACGACGCCACTCCCGAGTGGATGACGCGCGTCCTGCGCGCGGCCGGGGAACTCGACGACGGCACCGTCACCGACGTCACGGCGAAGGCCGTCGGCACCGGGCAGGTCGGCGACAGCATCCGCTTCACCTTGACCTACGACGGTGCGCCGGGGCCGGCGACGGTCATCGGCAAGTTCCCGGCCGAGGACGAGACCAGCCGGGCGTCGTCCGTCGCCACCCGCACCTACGAGATCGAGACCCGCTTCTACCAGCATCTGCGCGACCGGGTGTCGATCACGACCCCGAAGCCGTACCTGGCGCTCATCGACGTCCCGGCCAACGAGTTCGTGCTCCTGATGAACGACCTCGCCCCGGCGGAGCAGGGTGACCAGATGCGCGGCTGCGACGTGGCCGCTGCCGAGCTCGCCATGGACGAGGTCGCCAAGCTGCACGCTCCGGTGTGGGACGACGCGACCCTGGCAGACTTCGACTGGCTCGACCGGGCATCGGACGACGGTCAGGCGTTCTACCTCCAGCTGCTCGCCATGCTCTACCCGGGCTTCCTCGAGCGCTACGGCGACCGTGTCGATGCCGACGTCATCACGGCCGGGAACGCGTTGATGGACCGTCTCGGCGACTACATCTCGTATCGACCCGAGCCGTTCACGGCGGCCCACGGCGACTACCGCGTCGACAACATGCTCTTCGCCACCGAGGCCGGCGGCGCGCCGCTGACGACCGTCGACTGGCAGACCGTGACCCTCGCACCCGGCGTCACCGACGTGTCGTACTTCCTCGGTACCAGCCTCGTCGCCGACGAACGGGGCACCGCCGAGCGGTCGCTCGTCGAGCGCTACCACGAGGGACTCCTCGCCGGCGGCGTGAAGGAGTACGCGCTGGAGACCTGTTGGAACGACTACCGACGGTTCGCGTTCGCCGGGTTCCTCATGGCGGTCGGGGCCTCGATGATCGTGGGGCAGACCGACCGCGGTGACGAGATGTTCATGGCGATGGCCAACCGCTCGGGCCGTATGGCCATCGAACTCGACACGTTGTCGATGCTCGACTGACGCCGGCCGCCGGTCACCCGGCGGGGTCGACCGGGAGTCCGGTCGGCGCGACCGGGTCGCCGAGGAGCAACACGTCGAGCGCAGCGCCAGCAGCGACACCGTCGCCGCTCGGGAGCACCGCGAGGGCGTTGGCGGCGGCCATCGCGCCCAGGTGGTGGCTGCCCTGGCCACCG
>JBFIHN010000391.1:0-3404 GCA_041601775.1 Acidimicrobiales bacterium | reverse complement strand
GGGAATCCGGGCGGTGCGACCTCCGCAGGTGCCTTGACCGTGCACGGATAGTCGGCGCCCGCCTGCTCGGCCACCGCTTCACGGATCAGTCGCAGGACGCGGGCCCGGTTCTCGAGCCCGCCACCGAACTCGTCGTCGCGGCGGTTGTAGAACGGGGACAAGAACTGGTCGAGCAGCTTGGCGTTGGCCGAACCCAGCTGGACGCCGTCGTAGCCGGCCTCCCGAGCCCACCCCGCGATCTCGCCGTAGCGCCGGGCCATGGCGTGTACCCCGTCGGTGGAGAGCACCTGGAGGTCGGTGCCACGGAACACGGGCTTCAGGTACCAGGGAAGGGGTGACGCGGCCAGCACCGGGGAACGGCGGGCGCTCGCGTAGGGCTCGTGCCAGGTCTCCATCGAGAACAGGCCGCCGTGGCCCAACTGGAGGAAGATCGCCGCACCCTCCGCGTGCACGGCGTCGACCATCGGCGCCAGCCGAAGCGTCTTGGCGCGGGTGTCGACGCACGTCATGCCCGGCGACGTGCGTCCCTCGGGATGGATGCACGACGACCCCTGGATGATCAGCCCGACGCCGTGGCGTGCGTTCTCCACGAAGTGCCGCGCATAGCGGTCAGCGACGTCGTCGCCATCGCCGGCACCCTCGAGCACCGGAGCGCGGTACAGGCGATTCCGTATCGTCGCTCCGCCGATCGCCAGCGGTGTGTGCAGTGTCACGGCTCCGCATCATGCCAGGATGCTCGTCATGGGTGAAGCAGCACAGGGACAGACCTACGAGATCCAGGGCACGACGATCGGCTTCCCGATCGAGGTGCGTTCGGCGCGGATGGCCAATGCGGTCTACACCGTTCCGGCCGAGGCGGCGGCGGCGATGATCGACGATCCGGCCTTCGAGGTCGAAGCGGACGTCCACGGAGCGGCGACGGTCGTCGTCGGTTTCGTCGACTATCTCGACAACGACCTGGGCGACTACGACGAGGTGATGCTCGCGGTCATGGCCAAGGCGTCCGCGACCGGTGAGCAGGGCACCTACATCTGGCGGCTTCCGGTCAACCAGGCCTTCACCTGTGAGGCCGGAGTCCGGATGCTCGGTCTTCCCAAGACCGTCGAGGACATCGTCATCGAGCGTGACGAGGCGTCGGTGACCTGCACCCTCCGCAGCGGCGGCGCCTTGGTGCTTCGCCAACGATTCCCCCTGCTGGCTGCCGTCGAAGCGGTGCCGATGCCCTCACCGACCGTGTGCGTGAGCACGATCGACGGCGTGGCGTGTGTGTCGGAGTCGGAGCCGAACGGTTCGGTCCGGATGGCCTTCGGTGACGACGGCTACTCCCTCGAGTTGGGTGACCACCCCTGGGCCGACGAACTGCGTTCCCTCGGCATCGAGGACTCCCCGCCGACCGTGGTGACCGTGTGCGACGACTGGCGCTCGACGTTCCGCACCCCCCGGCCGATCACGTCCTAGCGGGAACGAGATGACGGCCGTCGTCCTCGGTGTCGCCGGAGGTTCGGGCTCGGGGAAGACGAGCGTCGTCGACAAGATCGTCGCCGACGTCGGCGCCCCACGGGTGTCGGTCCTGCGCCACGACCGCTACTACCACGACCTCGGTCACCTGCCGATCGACGAGCGCCGGGCCGTCAACGTCGACCACCCGTCGGCCTTCGACGACGACCTCTTCGTCGAACACGTCCGGACGTTGGTCGACGGCGACCCGGTCGACACCCCGCGGTACGACTACGGGAGCTTCACCCGCATCGACGGCCGGGACCGGGTCGAACCGAGCCCGGTGGTCATCATCGAGGGGATCCTGCTGTTCGCGTCGCCTCGGATCCGCGAGCTCGTCGACGTGAAGGTCTACGTCGACGCCGACGCCGACCTCCGGTTGCTGCGCCGCCTCCGCCGGGACGTGCTCGAGCGTGGACGGACCGTCGAGAACGTCGTCACCCAGTACGAACGGACCGTTCGGCCCATGCATCTCGAGTTCGTCGAGCCCTCGAAACGCTGGGCCGATGTGATCGTGCCGCGCGGTGTCGAGAACGTCGTGGGGGTCGATCTCGTGACGACTCGGGTGGAGTCGCTGCTCCGCTAGACGGTGGTGGTGCCCAACTCGGGATCGAGTGCGCTCTCGAGGGTCGGTTCGCTCACGTCGACGCCACGGAGGGCCAGATCGATCGTCAGGTCGGTGAAGACCTCGGCCATCTCGCCGCGGTAGCGGAGTTGGATCTCGTTGGAGTCGCGGTAGCGACCGAACACGCTGTTCTCCTCGAGGACCTCGAGGCCGGCCGAGCGGGCGGTACGGACGCGGTCGGAGGCGACGATGAAGAGGTCGGCGTGGTCGGGGAGCGCCGAGGAGAGCTCCTCGAGCGCTGCGAGGACCATGCCCTCCTCGATGGTGCCCGAGATGTCACCGGACTCGTCGGCCTCGAGACCGAGCATCTTGGCGGTGGTGAGCACATGCATCGGGGTTTCCTCCTCGGAATGTCCCGTCGAGAACTTCTGCTGTCACGATGCCGCCGTTCTGTGCGAACGACAACCTGCTGCACAGCGATTGTGCACCCTGTGAGGCCTTGACGCGCGCATCTGCCCCTGTGTGCCCTTCGTCAGGTCCGCGGCGCGTCGGCTGACGACCGTCGCTTGTCGGCATACATGGCCCGATCGGCCCGGGTGATCACCGCACGGACGTCGTCGTCGGGTCGCAGTGCGGTGAAACCGATGCTCGCCCCACCGGCACCACACGTGGCCATCGATGCGTCGACCCGCCGCCGGAGATCGGACTGCGCGTCCGGCGGGAGGTCGCCCATCAGGAGCACGAACTCGTCGCCGCCCCACCGTCCGGCGATGTCACCGTCGCGGATCATCCCGCGGAGTGCCTCGCCGACCCGGATGAGGACGCGGTCGCCCTCGTCGTGTCCGTGGAGATCGTTGACCCGTTTGAACGAGTCGAGGTCGATGAACGCAACCAACGACGTGGCGCCGGCGGCGACCCGCCGGGCGATCTCGCGCGTCAACGCCGCTCGGTTGGCCAGTCCGGTGAGGGCATCGCGCGACGCCTCTTCGCGCCACCGGGCGGTCGACGTCACGTCCTCGACGACACCGGACACGGTGCCGTCGGGGAGTGGGGCCTGGCACCGGATCCGTAGCAGGCGGCCGTCGGGGGTCGGACAGTCGACCGAGACCTCGCCTTGGCGTGTGGCCGTGTCGAGGATCGTCGCCCATCTCGTGGTGCCGGTGTCGAGGAACTCGTCGAAGCAGGCGCTCCCCCCGAGGAGCTCGCGGCATGCCTCGTTGGTGAACTCGAACCAGCCGTCGGAGTCGCTGACGAACACCCCCACCGGGAGGTCTCTCGCCAATTTGCGGAGGCGCTCCTCGCTCGTACGGAGTGCTTCCTCGGCCGCGAGCTGAGCGGAGAT
>JBFIHN010000390.1:0-3406 GCA_041601775.1 Acidimicrobiales bacterium | reverse complement strand
GCCGCTGGCCGCCTGTACGAGCGGGTTGCCCTGCACGTTGGTCACCAACGCCTGCTGGAGGATGATCTTGGTGACCGTGAGGTCGGTGCTGGTCACGTTGACCGAGTTCGGATCATCCGGGTTGGCTCCCTGGGCGAGCGGGTCGGTGTTCTGCGGGATGAAGTCGACACGGCGGCCGTTCGCGATCAGCGCGATGTGGTCGCCCGGTGTCGGGATGCCACCGATGAACTGTTCCTGCGACATGGCGATCGTGACCTCGAGGAGTCCCTCGGGCACCTCGACCGATCCACGACGAGCGTTGAAGTTCTCCGGTTCGACGAAGCGGCCCGACAGGAGCGTCTCGCCGGCGAGGAAGTCGACGGAGTTCACGAGACTCTGGACCTGCACGAGGTCGGAGACCACGCCGTCCGGGGCGATCTTGGCCGGGATCTGCTCGGTCGTGACCAGGTCCGCCATCTGGGCCGCGGGCGTGCCCGCGGGGATCTGTTGTTCGGTCACCAACACGGTGACCAGCTCTTCGCCCTCGAGCGCACGGTCCTCGGCTCCGCGGACGAACACCACGAGGATGACCGTCCCGATCACCGCCATGACCGCCGCGGCAACGATGCCCACCACTTTCTTGTTCACGATTGGAGATCCTCTCTCAGGATGCGGCGTGCCCGGCAGAGTACCGACACGGATTCAGTTGTGACAGGCGTAGTGACCATTCCAGTGATTCCCCCGCTCACTCGCTGAACGTCACGGTCGCAGTGTTCTGTGCATTGGTGGCGTTGATGACCACCGTCGTCCCGGCATCGTCGTAGAAGCGGACGTTCCAGGTGCTGGTGACCGTGTTGGCACTCAGCGACGTGCCCGCTGGCAGCGTCCAGATGTCGTTCCCCGTGAGGATGCTCGGCGCGTCCAGCGGGAGCGTGTGCGTCTGGTTGCCGTGCTTCGTCTCCAACTGTCCGAACACCGACGTGCACACACTCGGGTCCGAGATCTCGACGCTCCAGTCCTGTGCGAGGTCCGTCGTCCGACTGTTGCCCGACCTCGTGTAGTCGATCTCGGTGTTGCCGTTCGGGTTCATCACCGAGACCGAGCATGTCGGGGCCCGTACGGTGACCAGCCGCGCACTGTGCCGAACAGCGGACGCCTCGGAGATCCGCATCGCGAACTGCGTTCCGTTCACCTTCGACAGGGTCGTGCCCGCAGGAAAAGTGAAGGTGACCTGGCTCCCGGATTGCGCGGGCTCGCCCGGAGCAGGGACGACGGTCGCCCCGGCGACGGCCTCGAGAGTGAGGGGACCGCAGTCCGCTGGCACGTCTTGGATCGCCACGACGGTGAGCGCACCGGTCAGCCTTCCTTGTGCGTCGACGTCCACCACCGGCGTCGGGGACGTGGTCACCGAGTTGACCTTGCAGGCAACGGGTGGCGGCGGCGGGGGCGGGGGCGGCGCCGGAATCGGGTTGGTGGTGCAGCCCGACGTGTCGACGGTGGTGGCGCAGATGTGCGCCTCGACCTGGTCGTTCACGGTCGTGAGCGGAAGGCCGTTGGCCTGGTAGTAGGCGTAGTCGACGACCTGGTAGACGTCGAAGTCCAGGCCCTTGTCGTTCCCCGTGGGCCGGAACCCCGTGATGACGACCTCGACGAGGTACTGGACAGGGAACGTCGCGCCCGTGCCGTTGCCCGAGGCCACGCCGACCGACGGGATCCAGACATGGACAGCTCGGGTCCGAAGGTCGTCGAGTGGATCGCTGATCGAGCTCGGGTTCCAGTCGCCACCGGGATTGCTCCCGATGGTCGCGGGGATCGGCCCGTCATAGCCGCCGCTGTTGAGGTCGAAGCAGAACTGCCCGGTGGCCGAGCACGACCCCGGAGGCGGGTTCCCGAGGAAGTCGATCTGATCGTGGTTTCCGGAGCCACCGCAGTTGCTGTTCCCGAAGTCCATCCGCAGTTCTTCGTTGCCGCCGAAGTACTGCGGGAACGGCTCGCTGTTGTTCACGATGAGCCGCAACTCATCCACGACACAGAGACCGATGGGATACACCCCGCCGATCGACGCCGATCCGGCACGAGCACTGCTCGTGCCCGTGACGACCCCGCCCTCGGCACCGATGGCGTTGGCGAACTCGTAGTCGACCGTGTCCGACGCAGTGACGGTGACGTACGCCTGGTTCTTCCCGGTCGCACCGAAGAAGATCTCACAGGTCCCGAAGATCGACTCACCATTTTCCGTGAGGTAGTACCGGGCCACGTCCTCGACCGTGGGGCTCAGACCGACGCCTCCGACATCCTGATCGAGCGAGTCGACGACGCCGCAGGACGTGCCGTCGCCCGCTGCGTCGGGGTCGGCATAGTCGATCACCGACACCGCGGCGAGCGCAGCGGCGTCGGTCGAGAGCGTGACCTCCTTCTTCTCTGCGCGGAGACCGCCGATGTCGATGACCGCTGCGGCCATGAGCATTGCCACCAGCGCGAAGGCAGCGACGACGACGAGCGTCGCTCCTCGCTCCCCGCGCCGGATCATGCGTCGATCTCGCATCGGAACTCGCCGACACCGGTCAGGTCGGGCTCGATCGTGCCGAAGAAGGGGATGGTCGCGACGAACGTGTTGATCGCAGTGACCCGCACCGTCTGGCCGGCGTTGTCCTTGCACGGGTTGGTGGCGGCAGCGACCGTGGGGGTGCCGGTGGCGGGGTCGACGATCTCGACGATGACGTTGTCGACCGTGTCGCTCGCCAATCCCTGAAAACTGGAATCCACGCGGGCGCGGATCGCGGTGTAGGTCACCGAGTCGTCCTGGATCGCCGCCGTCCGAGCGCCTTCACGCGCCGCGCTGTTGATCGACTGCTTCTGATCGAACGCCAGCCCGAACTGCACGATGCCGAACAGGAACAGCGTGAGGATCGGCACCACGAGTGCGAACTCGACGAGCGATGCGCCGCCGTCACGCCGTGTTCGATTCCCCATCCCCTGGTTCCCTCTGCCGCCGATCGAGATTCCTTGAGAGTACGGCTTCCGACGCCGGCGTGTTCGCCGACTTCACGGGAACTGCTGACTCTGCGACAGATCGTCGCCATCAACACACGTTGTGAAGTCGGCTCCTCACGGTCTGGCGCTCTGCCACCACGCAACGTGCCAGCAACCGCGCCAGGCACGGCCGACGCCCGCGGACTCGACGGTCCTGCGGGGCGACGCATGCCCGGCGCGGGGGTACCCTGTGGCCAAAGTCGTGCCACTTCTGGCGGGTGTTCGCGACCGGGGAGCGGAGCAGACCATGAACGCCAGAGCCGAGCACGAACCGCATGCCACCGCCACCGAGCGGGGCGCAACGCTGGTGGAGTTCGCACTCCTCCTGCCGATCTTCGCGATGTTGCTCTTCGGCATGATCACCGTCGGACTGGCACTCAACGAGAAGCAGGAG
>JBFIHN010000389.1:0-3429 GCA_041601775.1 Acidimicrobiales bacterium | reverse complement strand
GACAGGTCGAGGCCACGCACCGACAACCCGACGGTCTCGAGCACCTCGACCAGCGTCTCGATCGATTCGGTGTCGTCGGCAGGGACGCGCAGTTGCACCAACGCCGAGGTGATCGCCTCGTCGGCCAGGTTCGGGTCCTCCAGCAGCGCGCGTGCCTGGTCGCGGGCACGGCCGCGGTCTTCGACGAGCTCGGCCAGTCGGATCGCCGCGCTGGCCCGACGATCGAGCTGTGCGGCCTCGGCCTCTGCCTGGGCCACCGCGGCCCGCGCGGCATCGATCTCGTGCGTCGGGTGCTGACCGGGTGCACCCGAGCCGCCGAGCGTCAAGAACTCGGTGTAGGAGGTCAGGCCGAGGCGCTCGAGGATCTCGGCCTCGGCGGCCACCGCAGCGTCGACCCGGGCCTGCGCCCTGGCCCGACCGAAGCGCCCACCGACAGCGTCGCGGGCACGCTCGACGTCGAGATGCGCCTGCTCCAGCAGCTGGATGTCGCTCGCGCCGTCGTCCTGGGCCTCGAGCAGGCGTTCCTGCTCCCGCAGGCGGAGACGGAGCTGATCGACCCGCTCCTTCGCGGCCTCGACCTCGGCCGACGTCGGCGCCGACGCGGCCTCCGCGTCGAGGGATGCGATCTCCCGATCGAACCCATCGAGCCGATCGACCAGGCTCAGCGCCTCGGTCGACGGCTCCATGTCGCCCGCGGTACGCCCGGCCCGGACCTCGTCGAGCGCGCTACGCACGGGCGACGGGTCGTAGAGCCGGTGGAGCGACAACGCCGCACGGAGGTCGCCGAGTCGATCGGGATCACCATCCGGATCCGGGACGAGGACAGGGATCGGGTCCGGGACCGGGTCAGAGATCGGGATCGAGATCGGGATCGGGATGGGGCTCGGCGCGTCCGTCGGATCCGGTGCCACCGCATCGAGCCGAGCACGGGCCTCGTCCAGCGCCGACGCCGCGCCGGGATCGAGCACCACGGCGAGCCGGTCACGCTCGGCTTGGAGGTCTGCCCGGCGTTCCGCCAGCGACGAGCGAGCGACAGCGGGGTCGGGCACGGCCGACGTCTCGGCGTGCGCCGTCAGGGCGGACTGCGCGGCCAGCGCTCGCTCCGATGCTGCCGCGGCGGCCTCGAGCGCCGTCTGTCGGTCGCGGCGAGGCTGCTCGAGCGACTGGAGCCGCCGTTCTGCTTCCCGGACCTGTCGTTCGACGCCGCCGGAGTTGTTCCCGGGGAGCTCGTCGGCCCGGACGCAGACGTCGACGTCCGCGTCGTCGAGATCGAGGAGGTCGAGCGCGTGCTCGTCGAGGTCGAGCACGACACCGTGCACTTCGATGAGGCCCTGCAAGACGGTGGCTTGTCCTGCCGCCACCGCTTCGAACGCCGCGACGATGGCCCTGCGCTGTTCCTCGTCGGCCCCGGCCAGCACCGTGATGTACGGGTGGAACTCGACCGCGTACCGGTCAGGATCGACGAGGCGGAGGATGCGCATCAGCCGACCGAGATGTGCTCGAAGCCGTCGTCGGGACCGTCGTCTGGACCGCCGTCTCCGTCGTCGTCGGCGGCGTCCGGTGGCGACGGCGCGAACCCGGCGACGACGTCGGATGCCGACTTCGCGACCGACACCACCGTCTTGACCATGGCCTCGATCGCCGCCGGCTCCTGGATCACGGACTCGGCGGCGTCGAGGAGGGCCCGCGCCGCCCGCACGGCATCGAGTGCCGCTCGTTGGAACTGCTCGACGGCCGCGCCGCCCAAGGCGCCGGCACCGGAGGTCCCGGTGGCACCCGTGTGGTCGTGGCGGTCGTCCGGATCGTCGTTCACCAGGGCGTCATCGTGCCAAAGAACGCGGGTGGAGTGGTCAATGTGCGAACAAGACCCGAAGTGCGCCGTCGCGGAGCGCGGCATCGGTGACCTTTCGGCCACGCAGCGAGTCCGGCAGCAGCACCGCACGGCGGTACGGACCGACCCGGACCAGCAGTTCGTCCCGACGCCGGCCGAGGGCGAGTTCGTCCTTGTCGGTGAAGGGGAGGTCGATCACGAGGAGGTCGCCGTCGTCGACGCGTTCCATGCGCAGCGGCTCGACGTCGGCGAGGATCGCCGCCGGGTCGTCGTCGCCGTAGAGGGCCGCGCCGAAGTCGCGGAGGCGTTCGATGCCGACGAGTTCATGCGGTGCGAGCGAGGCCCGGAGCACGGGGAGCGGCGCGAACCCCTCCTCGATCGTCGCCAGGTGTTCGAGGTGGCGCTGTTTCCACGCCGCGAACCAGGGATCCTCGATCTCGTCGGGGAGCAGCCGGTTGGCCACGACGGCATCGACCGCGTAGCCGAACAGCGACAGGTAGGTGTAGGTGCGGCGGGCCTCGGCCACGACCATCCGCTCGGGGTTCACCACCAGCCGGGCCGAGGTCACGGCTCGGTCGGTCAGGAGTTCCTTCACGCCGTCGAGACGGTCGTAGAAGCGCTCGACGGCCCCGAACACGTCGTCGTCGGGCACGGGGAGCCCGGTGACCTGCCCGAGCAACGGGCTGACCACCTTGTTGACTCGCCGTCCCATGGGGAACAGGCGCTCCATCCACCAGGCCAGCACCGCCGGCAACGACAGCAGCCGGATCGTCTCCGCCGTCGGGGCACAGTCGACGACGATGACATCCCACTCACCGCTGGCGGCGTAGCGCTTGATGTCGGTGAGGGCGAAGATCTCGTCGAGCCCCGGGACCACCGAGAGCTCCTCGGCCTCGATCTCGTCGACACCACCCCACCGGAACACCTCCTGGAGGTACGACCGGATCTGCTCCCACGAGTCCTCCATCCGATCCTGGGCGTCGAGCTGTTGGCCCCAGAGCCCGGGAGCGACCTCCACCGCGAGGTCACCGAGATCCACGTCGAAGGCGTCGCTGAGCGAGTGCGCGGGGTCGGTCGACAACACGATCGTGCGGTGTCCTGCTTCGGCACAGCGCAGCGCCGTCGCCGCGGCGGTCGTCGTCTTCCCGACCCCACCCTTCCCGGTGAACAGCAGGATCCGCACGGATCAGCCCGTGAGGTGGTCGCGGAGGTCGCGCAATGCCGTGCTGATGATCCGGGCCTCGGCCCGGCGCTTCACGAAGCCCGGCAACGGGACGACCAGCTCGACGCGGAGGTGATAGGTCACATCGGTCCCGCCGTCGCGCTCGGCGAACTCGTAGGCACCGTCGAGCACCCGCATGATGTCGCCCTCGACCAGTTCCCACGGCAGACGGTCGGGTGCGTCGTCCCACCGGTACCGCAAGGTGTAGCTGGTGGATCGTCCCATGCCGGCCGCTCGGTAGTGCACGGCGGTGGCCCGGCCCTCGTCATCGCGGTCGACGACGCGGACTTCCTTCAGGTCGCGCGCCCAGTCGGTGTAGTGCTCGAAGTCGGTGAGCACCTCCCAGATGGACGACAGGGGGGCTTCGATGTGCAGG
>JBFIHN010000388.1:0-3442 GCA_041601775.1 Acidimicrobiales bacterium | reverse complement strand
CTGGGACGCCCCACCCTCTTCCCCATCCCGCGCATCGGTCCCCGCCTGCTGCTGGGCAAGGAGTTGGCGCAGAGCCTCCTGTACGAATCACAGCGGGCACTCCCGTCGGTGCTGATGGACTCCGGTTTCACGTTCCGGCACCCGACCGTCGAGGATGCCCTCGCGGCGGTGCTCGGCGACGACGAGATCACCTGACGTGCGCTCCCGCCCCGCGCGGGCGTGCCTAGCCTTCGCACCCTGATGCTCATCGAACCGGGCCTGATCCTCGCCTCCTCCGACGCCGACCTGGGTGTCGGGCTCGCCGCCGTCGTCGTCTTCGGCGTGGGCGCCCAACTCCTCGCGAGCCGGATCCAGGTGCCCGCGATCCTGCTGTTGCTGCTCGGCGGCGTGCTCGCCGGCCCGGTGCTCGAGATCGTCAACCCGGACGAACTCCTGGGCGACCTGCTCTTCCCCGCGGTCTCGCTCGCCGTGGGCATCTTGCTCTTCGAGGGCGGGCTCGGGCTCCGCTGGGCCGAACTCGAACAGCACGGCCGAGGACCGATCATCCGGCTGATCACCATCGGCGTGCTCATCACCTGGATCATCGGGGGCGTGGCCGCGTTCGTGCTGGTCGACGTCGACCGCAACGGGGCCGTGCTGCTCGGCGCGATCCTGGTGGTCTCCGGGCCCACGGTCGTCCTGCCGCTCATCCGCTTCGCGAGGGTCCGCGAGCCGGTGAACGGCATCCTGCGGTGGGAGGGGATCTTCATCGACCCCGTCGGCGCCACCCTCGCGATCGTCGTCCTCGACGCCGTCATCGAGAACGAAGGGCCCAGCGCCAGCTTCGAACGGGTCCTCACGACCGCAACCGCCGGGACGGTGGGCGGGCTCCTCGGCGCCGCGGTCCTCACCCTCCTCTTCAACCGGCACTGGGTTCCCGACAACCTGCACAACCCGTTCACCCTGGCGATGGTCGTCGGCGCGTTCGCCGGCGCCGACCTGATCCAGCCCGAAGCCGGCCTGTTCGCCACCACCGTCATGGGGGTCGCCCTCGCCAACCAGCGGTGGGCACCGATCGCCCACATCCGGGAGTTCGAGGAGAACCTCGGGTCGCTGATCCTCGCCGGCCTCTTCATCATCCTCGGCGCCCGGGTCGATCTCGACCTCCTCGTCGACTATCTCCCCGAATCGATCGCGCTCTCGGTGATCCTGATCGTCGTCGCCCGCCCGGCCGCCGTGTACCTCAGCACCGTGGGGTCCGGGCTCTCGTTCGTCGAGCGGGCCTACCTCGCCTGCATGTCACCCCGCGGGATCGTGGCGGCAGCCGTGTCGGCACTGTTCGCGATCGAACTCGAGGAAGCCGGCCAGCCCGTCGAGGCCCTTGCGCCGGTGACGTTCATCGTGATCGTCACCACCGTCCTCTTCTCGGCCATCGCCTCCCGGGTCGGCGCCCGCCACTTCCGCGTCGCCCGGCCCGCACCTCGGGGCTTGGCGTTCATCGGCGGACCCGACTGGGCGCTCGACCTGGCGGCCTGGCTCTCCGACCACGAGATCCCCACCCTCGTGATCACGACCGACCCCTTCGAGGTCGAGGCCGCGAGCAGCCGGGGCGTCCTGAGCTACCAGGGCACCCTCGACTCCGAGGACCTCCTCACCGCCATGGACAGCATCGGGATCCGGCAGGTCATCGGCGTGTCCCGCTTCCAGGAGGTCAACACCTTGGTCATCGACCGGGCGACCGAGGCCGTGGGTCGCGCCAACGTCTACTTCCTGCCCCGTGCCGACGACGCCGACGCCACCGAATCGAGCCATGCGGCGGTGATCGCCCGCCGCCCCTTCGGCCGCGACACCACGCAGGTCGAACTCGAGCGTCTGGCCGCCTTCGAATGGCACATCACCGCGGTGTCGGCCGACACCTTCGACCGATCGACGCTCGACGAGGCCATCCCGCTGCTGACGATCGACGCCGACGGACCGACCGTCCTCACCACCCGCCCGGAGAAGGCGCCGGCCGAAGGCGTGCTCCGCGTGTATCTGACCGGCCCCGATGCCGACGGGAGCAGCGACCAGGCTCAGGGAAGCGGCGGCAGCGAGGCCCCGTAGACCCACGTGTCGAAGAACGCCTCCAGGTCCTGGCCGGAGAGCTCCTCGGACAACGCCCGCAGGTCGGCGGTCGACGCCGTCCCGCCGGCGTAGCGCTCGACCCAGGCACGCAGGACCTCGCCGAACACCTCGTCACCGATCTCGCGGGAAAGCGCATACAACGCCAGCCCGCCGCGCAGGTACACCGTGCCCTGGAAGAGCTCGTCCGATCCGGGATCGCCCGGTGGGACGCCGAAGTCGGCGCGAGCGTGGGTGGCCGCCGCCGCCGCCGCGATCGACCGCCCGCCCGACGCGGCCGCCCACACCCACTCGGCGTACGTGGCGAACCCCTCGTTGAGCCAGATGTCCTTCCACGTCGCCGGACTCACCGCATTGCCGAACCACTGGTGCGCGAGCTCGTGGGCCACGATGGCGTCGATGGCGCCTCGCCCGGTGACCAGATCGGCACCGAAGAGCGACAACGTCTGGTTCTCGAGCGCGAACCCCAGGACCTCGTCGACGACGACGTGGCCGTAGACCTCGAAGGGATAGGGGCCGAAGTGCGACTCGAACACCGCGACCATGGCCGCGGTGTCGGCGAAGTCCGTCGCTGCCGCGTCGGCGAGTCGCCGCGGGTAGGCGCTGCGGAGCACCAGAGCGTCGGGTGTCTCCTCCTCCACGAAGTGCAGGTCGCCGATGACCACCGACGCGAGGTAGGTCGCCATCGGGTCCGCCGCCTCGTAGACGAAGGTGGTCGTCCCGTCGGACCGCGGCTCGACGGCCACCTGCCGACCGTTGGCGATCGCCCCGAGGTCCGACGGCACGGTGACGGCGAACCGGAAGGTGGCCTTGTCGGTCGGGTGGTCGTTCGACGGGAACCACGAGGCTGCGCCGGCCGGCTCGGACACGACGTAGGCGTCCCGACCGTCGGTGTGCCACCCGACGCGGAACACGTCGGTGCCGACCTGGATGGGCTCGGGTGCGCCCGCGTAGTCGACGACGACGGCCACCGCGACGTCCTGGACGAGCACCTCGTCGGGGTCGACGGTCAGCTCACGCCCCGAACGGGTCGTCGGGGCCACGGCACCGTCGACCGTCACCTGCTCGACGGTGAGCCCCTCGAGGTCGAGGTTGAACGTGTCGAGATCGACCGTCGGCGTGAGCACGATCGTCGCCGTGGCGTCGATCGTGCCCCGGTCCGCGAACCATTCGAGGTCGATGTCGTAGCTCGCCACGTCGTAGCCGCCGTTGCCGAGAAGCGGGTAGTACGGGTCGCCGACGCCGTCGGCGCCCATTTCGGCTGCAGGAGGCGACGACGTCGACGAGGCGGTGTCCCCCGGACGGCTCGACGTCGTCTGCCGTCCGACCTCGAGGTCGGAGG
>JBFIHN010000387.1:0-3444 GCA_041601775.1 Acidimicrobiales bacterium | reverse complement strand
GTCGTTCACCGCGCGCTACGAGACCGACCCCGGCCTGATCGAACAGGTGCTCCCGCCGCCGCTCGTCGCCACGGCGCGGCCCTTGGTGAAGGTCTCGATCGCCACGGTCGAGATCGACCGACCAGGAGTGCCGACCTTCGGTGCCGGCACGTTCGGCGTGGCCTGTCGCCACGGTGAGGTCGAGGGGTACTACCCCCTGCTCATGCCCATGACCACCGAGCAGTCGGTGATCGGCGGCCGGGAGACGTTCGGCGAACCGAAGAAGCTCGCCCAGATCGCACTCGACCGTGTCGGCGACGATCTCGTCGCCACCGTGACCCGCATGGGCGTGACGATCATCGAGCTGCGGGGGACCGTGACCGGCTCGGAGGAGCCGCCGGCGCCGCTCGAGCGGACCGACTTCTACCTCAAGTTCCTCCGCGACCCCGGTGGTGCCGGGTTCGACGCACCGCCGAGCCTCGTGCACTGCCATCGCAACGAGACCAACCGGACGCGCGAGACCGTCGACGGCCAGATCATCCTCCGCGAGTCCCGGTTCGACCCGGTGGCGGACCTGCCGGTGCGCCGCATCGTCGAGATGAGCCTCTCCGAACGCCAGAGCCAGCAGCGGGGCGAGATCGTCGCCACCCTCGACCCCGCCGAGATCCTCCCGTACGCCCACCAGCGCTATGACGACGTCCACCCCGCCGCTCCTCGGCCCCAGGGGGCCTCGTCGCTACCGAGTTGTTCGGCAGAGCCTCACAACTCGACAACGGAGCACGAATCATGAGCAGCGATCGCTTCCTGGTCATCTCGGCCGACTGCCACGCCGGCCTCCCCAACGCCGAATACCGCGGCTGGCTCGACCCCGCGTTCCACGACGCGTTCACCGCCAGCCTCGAGGACCGCGAGCGTCAACGACAGCTGGCGATGCAGGGGTTCCTCAACCAGGAGTTCGCCGACGAGTGGGCCGAGGAGAACGAGGACGGTCTCCGCGGTTCGTGGGACGCGGTGAAACGCGACCGGGAGTTGGACAACGACGGCGTGGTCGGGGAGGTCATCTTCCCCGACGGCGACTCGGTCAGCTCCGGAGCGTCCGCACCCTTCGGTGCCGGTCTCGGGCAGAGCGGCGAGACCCCGCCCGCGCACCTGCTCGCCGGCGCGCAGGCCCACAACCGCTGGCTGGCCGAGCTGTGTGCCACCAGCCCGGAGCGACGACGTGGCATCGCCGTCGTCCCGATCGCGTTCGTCGACGTCGACGTCTCGGTGGCCGAGATCCGCCGGGCGCATGAGTCCGGGCTGCGCGGCGGCATCCTCATCCCACCGATGTGGCAACCCGGAGCGCCGTACCACGACACGAAGTACGACCCGATCTGGGCCGTGTGCCAGGAACTCGACCTCCCGGTGCACGTCCACTCCGGACCGGCGGACAAGGCCTCGTACGGTCCCCACATCGGGATCTACACCGCCGAGGTCCGGTTCTGGTCGTCGCGGCCGTTGTGGTTCCTGATCTGGTCCGGTGTGTTCGAGCGCTTCCCCCGCCTCAAGTTCGCGGTGACCGAGTGCGGCGCGTTCTGGGTCAACGACCTCCTGTGGCGCATGGACTCGGTGTTCGAACGCGAGCACGGCTCGAAGAAGCTCGGCGCCCAGCTGACGACCAACTTGTCGATGCGGCCGTCGGACTACTTCGACCGCAACTGCTTCATCGGTGCCTCGAACACCCACCGACGAGAGCTCGAGCGTCGCTACGAGATCGGCGTGGGCAACCTCATGTGGGGCAACGACTTCCCCCATCCCGAGGGCACGTGGCCCCACACGGCCGAGTTCCTCCACCGTGCCTTCCACGACATCCCCACCGACGAAGCGCGCGCCATGCTGGGCGAGACCGCGGCCGGGGTCTACGGCTTCGACGTGGCGAAGCTGCAGCCACTCGTCGACGAGATCGGCCCGACGGCCGAGGCCCTCGGCCAGACGCCCGACCGTGATCTCGCCAAGTGGGACGCGCTTCGCGCGTCGGGGCGCCCGTGGCTCACCGAGGAGGGCTCGTATTGAACCCCGTCTTCGACCCGTTCGAGGAGGGGTTCACCGCGTGGCCCTACGCGCAGTACGCACGGCTGCGCGAGCACGACCCCGTCCACCACAGCGACCTCCTGCAGGGCTGGATGCTGACCCGCTACGCCGACGTCGACCGGGTGCTCAAGGACCCGGGCATGAGCGCGGTGATCGACAACGCAACGCCGACGCCGAACACGCGGATGGAGATCGAACGTCGGGCGGCGATCGGCTACGACGCCAACCCGCTCCCACTCCTCGACGAGCCCGACCACAGCCGGGTCCGCAAGATGATCGCCCCGACGTTCCGCAAGGGCTCGGTCAAGGACCTGCGGGCCACCGTCGAACGCCACGTCGACGACCTGCTCGACACGGTCATCGACCGACAGGGCGCGACGGGGACGTTCGACCTGGTGGGCGACCTCGGCTATCCGATGCCGGTGATGGTGATCTGCGAGCTGATGGGGATCCCCGACGAGGACGGCCACGAGTTCCGACGTTGGGTGCAGCTGGTGGCGCTCGGTCTCGATCCGATCATCGATCCCGACACCCGGGAGCAGAGCCTCGCCGCGGGCGAGGAGATGCGCGACTACCTGCGCCGTCAGATCGCCGCCAAGCAGTCCGACCCGACCGACGACCTCACCTCGGCGCTCGTCCACTACGAGGAGGACGGCGACCGTCTCGACGCCGACGAACTCCTGGCCCAGATCCAGACGTTGTACATCGCCGGCCACGAGCCGGCGACCGCCGTGCTGGGAAACGGCATGCGCGGTCTGCTGGAACAACCGGACGAGTTCCGGCGTCTGTGGGACGACCCGTCGCTCGTGCCTCCTGCCGTGGTCGAACTGCTCCGCTACGACGGGCCCAACCAGTTCGTGCGTCGCGTCGCGGTCGAGGACCTGGACTTCGACGGGGGGACGGTGCCCGCCGGTGCCGTCGTCTACCCGTGCATCGGTGCCGCGAACCACGATCCGGCCGAGTTCGGTGACGACGCCGACCGGATCCGTGTCGACCGGCCAGAGGCCGTGCACCACCTGCAGTTCGGTGCCGGCATCCACTCGTGTCTCGGGACGCATCTCGCCCGGCTCGAACTCGAGGTCACGCTCGGGCGGCTGGTCGACCGTTTCGCCACGCTCGAGGTCGTGACGCCACCGACGTGGTCGCCGCGCATGGTCCTGCGCAGCGTCAACGACCTCGAGCTGCGCTACTGCGTCCGGCGCTGACCGTACGACGCGGCGCCGCCGTCACTGTTGCTGTTGGACCTGTTGCATTGACGGGTCCTGCACGGGCGGCGTCGACTGGGCCGACAGCAGCCGCATCTCGACGCCGGTCTGGAACGCGGCGGAGGCGGCTCCGGCATAGACCCCGCGGATCGGTGGCACGTCGTCGTAGTCGCGTCCGCGGCCGATCGTG
>JBFIHN010000386.1:0-3486 GCA_041601775.1 Acidimicrobiales bacterium | reverse complement strand
TGTAGGAGCTGTCGTCCCCGATGGGCGCCGGGAGCGTGATGGCCGATGACGTGGGACCCGCTGGCATGAGCGCGACCACGGTCGTGGGGTCGTCGCCCGGTGCCAGGTAGAACGTGCCGCCGTCGGGCGAGACCGCGAGTCTGCTGGGTGCCTCGACACCCATCTCCGTGACCGCCTCGGTCCGGACCAGTTCGACGCTGATCACCGGCAGGGTCTCCCGCTCGGGCATCTCGATGACCTCGACGGCGGGGGCGTCGTCGCGGCTGATCGCGATCAGGAAGGCGGCGACCGTCGCGACGACGAGCAGCGCAATGGTGGCGTAGGTGAGCGGCTCGAGGAGGTTGCCGCAGGCCCGGCTTCGGTTTCCCCGCACTCCCGGCAAGGTAGCGGCCACGCGAGGAGCCGTGTCGGTGGTACGGCCTGCGCTTCGGTCCCGAGCAGGAACGCAAGCCAGACTCCTGCCGTGGAACGGGACGACTCGAACGTGCGGGCGCGCACGCTGGCCTTCGTCGAGCGTGAGCGGCACGCGTTGGTGGCTGCGTCGGGTGTGGCGCTGTTCAGCGCCGGGTTGCTGTGGCTGTGGATCCTGCGCGCCCCGTTCGTCGGGCTGGCCGACAACGGCGACTGGTACCGCTACCTCTGCCCGCTCGACCTGGTCTCCGAGCCCGAGGGGTTCTTCCGGCGGGTGCCCGGGACGCTGGTGTCGGGCGAGTGCGACTCCTTCGCCTACGACTCGTCGTTCCAGTGGGCCCTCCGCCTCATCCGCGCCGGCGACGGCCTCGTGAGCAGTCCGACGCTCTCCCTGCGGATCCTGGCCCTCGGCTGGGTGATGCTCACGAGCCTGTCGTGGGGGTGGCTGACCTACGAGGTCGTGCGTCGCACCGGACGGGTGCTGGTCCCCACGGCGGTGGTGGTCACGGCCGTGGTGGTGGCATCGGACACGTCGTTCTCCGCGTACTTCGGCTCGGTGTACGCCGAGGCGATGGTGTTCGCGTTGTTCCCCCTGCTCGCTGCCGCGCTGGTACGGGTGGTCGCCGCGGAGCGGATCGGCTGGCCGACCGCCACGGCACTCGCCCTCCCCACGATCGCGATCACCACGGCCAAGCCACAGATGGCGCTCACGGCCCTCTTCGTGGTGGCGGTGGTCGCCGTCGCCCGTCGCGGTCGCTCCGAGCGACTCGGCCTCGCCGTCGCTGGTGCCGGTGCGCTCGCCGCGGCCGTGTACTCGTTGGGCTTCCTCGCCGCACCGGAGTACGCCGAGGCGAACACGGTCAACCTGGTCTTCACCGCGGTCCTCGTCGAGGCCGACGACCCGGCGTCGGTGCTCGAGGACTTCGGCGTCCCGACCGAGAGCGCTGCTGCGCTCGCCGGGTTCGAGGGCGCCGGGTTCTGGCCGATCGAGCGGGGTCCGGCGTCGTCGGCGTACTACGACGACTTCGAACGGTCGGCCAGTCGCGGGGGCGTCCTCACCCGGATGATGACCGAGCCGGACATCGCCGTCGGCATGGTCGCCACCGCGGTCGAGACGCTGGGCGACCCGCGCCTCGACTACCTGGCGAATCACGTGGACGTCGAACGCGACGGGTTCGTCGCCCGGCGACCGGAGCCTGCAGGGGTCGCGTTGGGTGTCGTGTCGGCGCTCCCCTGGGTGGCGGTGGTCCTGTTGTGGACGGCTGGGCTGTTCGCGTCGGTCTCGGTGATGTGGCGGTCGAGCGGGGGGACGGCGGCCGTCGCCGCGCTCGTCGGCCTCGGTGTCGCCACGGCAGCGTCACAGACACTCCTCTCGGTCGCCGACGGCTACTACGAACTGCAGAAGCACCTGGTGGTCGGTCAGTACGCCAACGCGGTGTCGGTGTCGGCGATCGCCGTCGGTCTCCTCGCCTGGGTGGTGTCGGCCGGGGCGTCACGTCTCCGTGGCGACTCCGAGAGCACCGGGGCCGACGGGTCCGCCTCCTAGGATCGGCAGGTGCCTGGCATCGCCGCCTTCGACTTCGACGGGACGTTGTCCCGGCGTGACACGTTCCTCCCCTTCGCCGCCTCGTTGGTGGGACGTCGTCGGCTGACGACGGCGACCGCTCGTGCGCTGTCGTCCACCGCGCGATCGCGCCCGTGGTCACGCGACCGTTTCAAGGTCGCGTTCTGTCAGCGGATCCTGTCGGGACGAGATCGCTCGACGATCGAGACCGTCGGCGCTCGTCATGCCGCGGCGGTCCTCGACCACGGGATGCGTCCTGCTGCGCTGCGCCGTCTGGCGTGGCACCACGAGCAAGGGCACCGGGTCGTGATCGTGTCGGCCAGCCTCGACGCCTATCTCGGCCCGGTGGCACGTTCCCTCGACACCGACCTGCTGTGCACGGTGATCGACTACGACGTCGCCGACCGGGCGACTGGCCGCCTGGTGGGCGGGAACTGCCGCGCCGCCGAGAAGGCTCGTCGACTCCGAACGTGGATCGCCGAACAGGGCCTCGCCGGCCCGGTCTGGGCCTATGGCGACAGCGACGGCGATGTGGAACTCCTCGAGTCCGCCGACCATCCGTTCTGGGTGGGACGAGCCCGAGCTGCCGTGCCGGCCGAGGTCCTCACGTGACGCAGACGATCTCCGCGCCGGTGTCGTCGGCGATGATCCGCCAGCTCCGACCACGCCAGTGGATCAAGAACGCGCTCGTCGTCGCGCCGGTCGCAGCCGCTGGTGAGATCACCGACGCCGACCACTGGTTGCCCCTGCTCGGCGCGTTCGTCGCCATGTCGCTCGCCGCCAGCAGTACGTACGTGGTGAACGACCTCAACGACCTCGACGAGGACCGTCGGCACCCCGTGAAGTCCCTGCGTCCGCTCGCGTCCGGCGCCATCACCACCTCGACCGGCACGGCGCTGGCGATCGGGACCGTCGCGACGTCGCTGGGCATCGCCGCCCTCGTCGGCTGGCCGACGCTCTGCGCGGTCATCGTGTACCTGGCGATCACCTACTCGTACTCCTACCTCCTCAAGCATGTCCCGGTCGTCGAGCTCGTCGTGGTCGCGATCGGGTTCCCCCTCCGGACCGTGGTCGGTGGCCTGGCGACGGAGATCTCGCTCACCACCAACTTCCTGCTCGTCGTGGCGTTCGGCGCGCTGTTCGTCGTGGCCGCGAAGCGCTCCGCCGAACTCCTCGAACTGGGCGAGGAAGCCGCCGGTCACCGCAGCGCGCTCGCGACGTACTCGCCCGGGTACCTCCGTCTCGTCCAGTCGATCGCGCTCTCGGTGATGTTGGTGGTCTACGGGCTGTGGACCTTCGGCGGCGAGGTCTCGTCCTCCGCCGATTCGATCGTGTGGTTCCAGCTCTCCATGATCCCGCTGGTCGTGGCCGTCCTGCGGTACGCATGGCTCGTCGACCGCGGGTTGGCGGGTGCCCCGGAGGAGGTCTTCCTGCGTGACCGGGCGATGATCCTGATCGCCGTCGTCTGGATGGCCTGCTACGGGACGGGGATCGGTCTTGGCTGATCGCCG
>JBFIHN010000385.1:0-3494 GCA_041601775.1 Acidimicrobiales bacterium | reverse complement strand
CGATCCCATCGCGTGGTTCGAGGACCTCACGATCGCTGACGTCGACGAAGCCGGGGGCAAGGGGGCGAACCTCGGGGAGATGACCGGTGCCGGCCTCCCGGTGCCAGCGGGCTTCGTGATCACCGCCTCGGCGTATCTCGACGCCATGGCCGACGGCGGCGCCCGTCACACGCTGACCGAGGCGTTCGCCGACGCCACCCGGGACGTCGACGACCCGGCCCGGCTGACCGACGCTGCCGCCCAACTGCGCAAGACGGTCCGCAGGGCCGGGATCACCGACGACCTCCGCGAGCACATCGTCGCGGCCTACCGGCGCATGGGTGACGACGTCCCGGTCGCGGTGCGCTCCTCCGCGACCGCCGAGGACACCGCAGGCACCTCCTTCGCCGGCATGCACGAGACGTTCACCGACGTCGTCGGCGCCGAGCAGTTGCTCGAGCGGGTGACGGACTGCTGGGCCTCGCTCTACGGCGAGCGCGTCATCGCCTATCGAGCGAGCCAGGCGATGACGGCCGAACCGGCGATCGCCGTCGTCGTCCAACGCCTCGTCCCGGCGGATCGCGCCGGCGTCGCCTTCACGGCGAACCCCTCGACCGGCGACCGGTCCGCGATCGTGATCGAGGCAGCGTTCGGCCTGGGCGAAGTCGTGGTGTCGGGGCAGGTCGAGCCCGACACCTATGTCCTCGCCAAGGACGGGCCGCGGATCACCGACGTGCGCGTCGGCCACAAGGCCGTCGAGTTGGTGGCCCAGCCCGACGGCTCGGTGGCACGGATCGCCGTCGAGGAGCCCCGTGCCGACCAGCGCGTGCTCCGTGACGACGAGGTGCTCGAGATCGGCCGGATGGCGCTGGCCGTCGAGACGCATTACGGCGAGCCCCAGGACATCGAGTGGGCGTTCGAGGACGGGACAGCGTCACTGCTCCAGGCCCGCCCGATCACCACGCTCGGCTCGTCGACGACGACCGCCGAGGTCCGGGGCGAGCCGGTGCTCCGCGGCCTCGCCGCGTCGTCCGGGGTCCGGGCAGGCGCCGTACGCGTCCTGCAGTCCCCGGAGGAGGGCCGGCTGCTCCGCCACGGTGAGGTGTTGGTCGCGCCGATGACGAACCCCGACTGGGTGCCGACCATCCGACGCGCCGCCGCCGTGGTCACCGACAGCGGCGGGGTCACCTGTCATGCAGCGATCGTCTCGCGCGAGCTGGGTGTGCCGTGCGTGGTCGGGGCGCGCACGGCGACGACGACGCTCCACGACGGCCAGGTGGTGACGGTCGACGGCTCGCGGGGCACCATCCACGACGGCGACATCGCCCCGACGCTCGTGGAGCCGGCCCGCCCACGCGCGACGGTCGCGACCGAGTCGCTGGGGACCCGTATCTACGTCAACCTCGCCATCGCCGACCACGCCGAGGAGATCGCCACCCAGGCCGTCGACGGGATCGGCCTCCTCCGGGCGGAGTTCCTCGTCACCGAGGCCCTCGAGGGCGTGCACCCCAGAGCGCTGTTGGAACGGGGCCGCACCGACGAGTTCATCGAGCGCATGAGCCAACCGCTGCTGCGGATCACCCGTGCCTTCGCGCCCCGCCCGGTCGTCTACCGGACCATCGACTTCCGGACGAACGAGTTCCGTGGTCTCGCGGGCGGCGACGCGTTCGAGCCGCACGAGTCGAACCCGATGATCGGATATCGGGGGTGCTACCGCTACATCCGGGAGCCGGACCTGTTCGCGCTCGAGCTCGAGCTGCTCGCACGGGTACGCGAGCAGACCCCGAACCTGCATCTGATGATCCCCTTCGTCCGCACCGCGTGGGAGCTCGAAGCGTGCCTCGAGGCCATCGACGCCAGCCCACTGGGCCGCCAGCGCGGGCTGCTCCGCTGGGTGATGGCCGAGGTCCCGTCCGTCGTCAGCCGGATCCCGGACTACGCGGCGATGGGCATCGACGGCGTGTCGATCGGCTCGAACGACCTCACCCAGCTCATCCTCGGGGTCGACCGCGACTCCGAGCTCTGCGCCGAGCTGTTCGACGAGTCCGACCCCGCGGTCCTCGACGCCATCGCCCGGATCATCGAGGCGTGCCGACAGGCAGGCATCACCTCGTCGCTGTGTGGCCAGGCGCCGTCCAACCGCCCGGAGTTCGCCGCGCATCTCGTGCGGTGTGGGATCGACTCGATCTCCGTCAATCCCGACGCCGTCGACCGTGTCCGGGCCGCCGTCGGTTCTGCCGAGCGACGGCTGCTCCTCGACGCCGTCCGAGGCGGAACGGCGACCGATGGCTCACGACGGTGACCGGCGCCCGAGTGCGGCGAGTTCGTCGGCGACCAGTGTGGTGATCGCCGCCTGTTCGCCGGTACGCCATTGCCGCCACGGCAACCAGTCACACCACTGCGAGTAGTCGGTGAAGTCGATACGGGCGGTGACGAGCGCCTCCGCCTCGCCGGCACGAGCATGCACCACACCGAAGCCGGGGGACTTCGGTCCGGCGATCACGCTGCCACCGGCCCACGTGGTGGCGGAGCCCGGCGTGCCATGGCTCGACCCGACCCGGTTGGCGGAGGCGGCGAACACCAGGTTCTCCTGGGCACGGATCAGCGTCGCATGTTCGAGGTTCTCGCGTGCCCGCGGCAGGTCGGACCGTCCGGTCGGGTTCACCAGGAGGCGAGCACCCTTCAGGCACAGGACCCGGCTCAGCTCCGGGTTGTTGTAGAAGTCGTAACAGATCGAGATGCCGATCGGCCCGAGTGCGGTCTCGAACACCGGGAGGGCGTCGCCCGGGGTGAAGCGATCGGTCTCGAGCGGAATGCCCAGATGCAGCTTGCGATAGGTGCCGACGAGACCGTCGGGCGCGACGACGTTCGCACTGTTGTAGATGACCGAGGAGCGATCGGGGTCGCGCTCCTCGAAGCCGTAGATCACGTGCATGCCGTGCCTCGCCGCGCGCTCGCCGATCGAGGCGGCGGCCGGGCCATCGGCCAGCTCGGCCTGCCCCCGGTGCCAGTCGCACGGGGCATGGTGCGCAGCGCAGTCGGGACAGTCGCTCCACGAGTTGAGTGCGAGCTCGGGAAAGACCAGCAGCTCGACGCCTGCGGCTGCGGCCCGGTCGATGACGCCGCGCATCTTGGCGAGGGTGGCCGCCTTGTCCCGATGCACCGCCTCGAAGTTCGCGCAGCCCACCACGAAGGCGGTGGGACCGAGCGCCGGGTCATCGGGCCGTAGTACCTCCACGGAGGCGGATGGTCGCGGCGCGGTGCCCGACTGTTCGGTTGTGCTCATGGTTTCCCCCGGAGATCGAACGCCGTCGTGGCTAGTCCGAGATGCTCAGGACGGTCCGCATCCCGCGCCCGTCCTTCATGTCGGCGATCGCGTCGGCGATGTCCGCCATCGGGCGCCTCTTGGTCACCATTGAGTCGAGATCCAACAGGCCCTGTTGCCACAGGTCGACCAGCATCGGGAAGTCTCTCGGTGCGTGGCTGCTGCCGAGCAGGCAGCCCACCAGCTTCTT
>JBFIHN010000384.1:0-3502 GCA_041601775.1 Acidimicrobiales bacterium | reverse complement strand
GATGTCCATCAGCGTGACGTCCGTCTACAGCGGCACGTTGCCGTGCTTGCGGGCAGGGAGCTCTTCGCGCTTCGATGAGAGCATGTCGAGGGCCGCGTTGATCTTGCGCCGGGTGTCGGCGGGATCGATGACGTCGTCGACGTAGCCGCGGTCGGCGGCGGCGTAGGGGTTGAGGAACTTCTCGGAGTACTCCTCGACCAACTCGGCCTTCTTGGCATCGGGGTCGTCGGCCTCGGCGATCTCGCGCCGACCGACGATCTCGACCGCACCGGCCGCGCCCATGACCGCGAGCTCGGCCGACGGCCAGGCGATGGCGTAGTCGGCGCCGATCGACTTCGAGTTCATCACCACGTAGGCGCCGCCGTAGGCCTTGCGGGTGATGACCTGGATCCGGGGGACGGTCGACTCGCAGTAGGCGTAGAGGAGCTTCGCGCCGTGACGGATGATGCCGTTGTGCTCCTGGTCGACGCCGGGCATGAAGCCGGGCACGTCGACGAAGGTCAGCAGCGGGATGTTGAACGCGTCGCACGTGCGGACGAACCGGGCGGCCTTCTCGGACGACTCGATGTCGAGCACACCGGCCATGGCCATGGGCTGGTTGCCGACGATGCCGACGGGGCGTCCGGCCATACGGGCGAACCCGCAGGTGATCTGCGGCGCCCACTTGGCGGCGTACTCGAAGTACTCGCCGTCGTCGACGATCTCGCCGATGACCGCCTTCATGTCGTAGGGCTGGTTCGGGTTCGTCGGGACGATCTCGCTCAGGGCCGGGCACTGCCGGTCGGGGTCGTCGCCGGTGTCGAGGACCGGCGGCTCCTCGAGGTTGTTCGACGGGAGGAACGAGAGCAGGAACTTGACGTCGTCGAGCACGGCCTTGTCGTCGGCGGCCTCGAACTGGGCGACGCCGGACTTCTGGGCATGAGCGTCGGCCCCGCCGAGTTCTTGTTGGGTCACGTCCTCGCCGGTCACGGTCTTCACCACGTCGGGTCCGGTGATGAACATGTACGAGGTGTCCTCGACCATGAACACGAAGTCGGTCATCGCGGGGGAGTAGACGGCGCCGCCGGCACACGGGCCCATGATCACGCTGATCTGCGGCGTGACGCCGCTGGCCCTGACGTTGCGGAAGAAGATGCCGCCGTACTGGTCGAGCGAGACGACGCCCTCCTGGATGCGGGCACCGGCACCGTCGTTGAGGCCGATCAGCGGCGCGCCGACCTTGAGCGCCATGTCCATCAGCTTGTGGATCTTCTTGGCGAACGTCTCGCCCAGCGCGCCGCCGTAGACGGTGAAGTCCTGGCTGAAGACGAAGATCTTCTTGCCGTCGACGGTGCCCCAGCCGGTGATGACACCATCGGTGTAGGGGCGGTCGTCGAAGCTCGACTCCATCGGCCGTCGCGACAGCAGGTCGATCTCGTGGAAACTGCCCTCGTCGAGGAGGTAGTCGATGCGCTCGCGGGCGAGCATCTTGCCCCGCTCGTGCTGTCGTGCGATCGAACGTTCGGAGCCGGGTTGACGCGCCTCAGCCTTCTTCGCCTCGAGGTCCGCGATCCGTTCCGACATGGAGTGCTCGGCCATGGCGCCGGAGGTTACCGGGCACGTTTCTCCCGACAGGAATGCCGCGCCGACCAGCGTCGCCCACGACCGGCCAGAGTGTACGGCGATGGGAACCATGCATCGTCTCTTCGTCTACGGCACCCTGCGTCATCCACCGTTGATCGCCGGCCTCGTCGGTCGACCGATCGATGCGACACCGGCGACCCTCCCCGGCCACCGGGCCGCGGTGCTGCGGCACCGGCCCTACCCCGGCCTCGTGGTCGACGCGGCGTCGAGTGCGGTCGGCTCGCTCATCGAGGTGGACGACGAGGGCCTCGCCGTGCTCGATCGCTTCGAAGGCCCCGAGTACACCCGCACCCGCGTGACGGTGCAGGTCGTCACCCACGCCGACGCCACCCACGCCGACGCCACCCACGCCGACGGCACCGTCGCCGCCGACGCCTATCTCCTCACCGGGCCGACTCGCTCCTTCGTCGAGTCCGCGGTCTGGTCTCTGGACGACTTCGTCGCCGGCGATGCCGGCGACTGGGTACGCGGCGCGGTTCCGGGGACCCACCACCCGCAGCCAGACCCGGACGAGGCCACGTAACCTCGATCCCGTGGATCTCCCGGTGCCGTTCCCGCTCAAGCCGATGCTGGCGAAGCCGAACGCCGGGATCCCGACGGGCGACTGGCTCTTCGAGCCCAAGTGGGACGGGTTCCGCTGCATCGTCTTCCGCGACGGCGACGAGATCGAGCTCGGCAGTCGGAACCAGAAGCCGCTGACGCGTTACTTCCCGGAGATGATCGGGCCGCTCCTCGCCGCGCTCCCCGAGCGCTGCGTGGTCGACGGCGAGATCGTCGTCGCCGTGGACGACCACCTCGACTTCGACGCCCTCGGCCAACGCATCCATCCGGCCGAGTCCCGGGTGAACCTGCTGGCCGAGCAGACGCCGGCGACGTTCGTCGCATTCGACCTCGTGGCGTTGGGCGATCGCTCGCTGATGGCGACGCCGTTCGCCGAACGACGTGCCCTCCTCGAGGAGGCGCTCACACCCGGCCCGCAGGTGCACGTCACGCCGGTCACGGCCGACCACGATCTCGCGGCGGCGTGGTTCCGCAGCGTCGAGGGCGCCGGCCTGGACGGTCTGATCGCCAAGGACCCGACCGGCCTCTACGAGCCGGACAAGCGAGTGCTCAAGAAGGTGAAGCACCAACGGACCGCCGACTGTGTGGCGACCGGGTTCCGTTGGCACAAGGACGGCAAGGGCGTGGGCTCGATCCTCCTCGGCATCAACACCGACGACGGCGAGCTCCGCCACGTCGGCGTGTCGGCCAGCTTCAAGACGACGTTCCGGGAGGAGTTGGCCGAGGAGTTGGCGCCGCTGGTCGAGGACGACTTCTCCCGCCATCCGTGGAGCCAGTGGTACGACGCCGAGGCGCACGCCGCGGCCGCAGCAGGTCCCGGGAGTGCGATGCCGGGGGCTCCCAACCGGTGGAACGGTGCGCGCGACCAGTCGTGGGTTCCGCTGCGCATCGAGCGGGTCGTGGAGGTCGGCTACACGATCATGACCAGCGGCCGGTTCCGTGGCACCACGCGTTTCGTCCGGTGGCGCCCGGACAAGACGCCCGACGAATGCACCTACGACCAACTCGACGTCGTGCCGCCCATGGGGTTCGAGGACCTGGTCGCAGGGAGCTGATCCCCCGAAATCAGGAGTTCCTGATGCAATGGGTCGGATTGCCCATGGCGTCATCGTCTGATGTGGACGAAACTCAGGGGCACAGTGCGGGAACCCACTGGGGACTTCCCCAGTGAGCCGTGGTTCCGGACGCCCGGGCGGGGCGTCCGGAACACCTCGGTGCCGGCCCGTTCCCCACTGGCCCGTTCCCCACTGGCCCGTTCCCCACTGGCCCGTTCCCCACTGGCCCGTTCCCCACTGGCCCGTTCCCCACTGGCCCGTTC
>JBFIHN010000383.1:0-3514 GCA_041601775.1 Acidimicrobiales bacterium | reverse complement strand
TCGCGTACACATCGCGCACCCAGAACGAGTCACCAGCCGAGGTAGTCGGGTTCGCGGCGTTCGACGAACGACTGGACGCCCTCGTTGGCGTCGTGCGTCGACATGTTGCGTTCCTGCGCCGCGGCCTCGTCACGGAACGCGGTGGCACGGTCGACGTCGAGGCTGCTGTTGACGAGGCGCTTGGCGAGCGAGATGGCCACGGTCGGCGAGCCGGCGAGCCGAGCCGCGAGCGCATCGACCTCGGCCTCCAGTCGGTCGGCGGGCACGACCCGGTTGACGAGGCCGAGGGCTGCGGCGTCGGCGGCCGGGAGGTCGTCGCCGAGGAAGAACAGTTCCTTCGTCTTCTGGATGCCGATGATGCGTGGCAGGAGCCAGGCCCCGGCGCCGTCGGGGACCAGGCCGCGTCGCACGAAGATCTCGACGAACTTGGCGTGGTCGGCGGCGACGACCATGTCGCAGCAGAACGCGAGGTGGGCGCCGATGCCGGCTGCCGTGCCGTTGACCGCGCCGATGACCGGCTTCTCGCAGTCGAGCACCGCAGCCATGAGCCGTTGGGCGCCGCCCTCGATCACGCGGGCGATCTGGCCCACCGGCCGGTCCGGCGCACCTTCGGGCTTGGGGGGCATCGGCCGGCTGGCGCGGAGATCGGCGCCGGTGCAGAAGTGTCGTTGGCCCGACGCGCCCAGCACGACGACCCGGACGTCGAGCCGTTCGGAGGCCTCCTGGAGCGACGCGATGACGGCATCGCGCTGATCGGGGGTGATCGCGTTGGCGGCGTCGGCACGGTTCAGCGTGATCCGCCGGACGCCGTCGCGGTCGTCGATCAGGAGGTCGGGGCCAGTCGGTGCATCGGTCACGAGGCCGAGGGTAATCACTCACCGCCGGTGTTCTGACACTCCGTCAGATCACCCGGCGACCGGCGTGAGCGTGGAACCATGGGTGCATGCGCGTACTGGTCACCGGAGCATCAGGGTTCCTGGGCAGCCGACTGGTCTGGCAGCTCCGGTCCCACGGTCACGACGTCGTGGTGCTCCTCCGTCCGACCAGCGACCGGTCACGGATCGCTGCGGCCGCGCCCGACGTGGCCCTCGGCGACATCACCGACCCGGCCTCGTTGCGACAAGCCATGCGCGACGTCGATGCCGTCTTCCACACCGCGGCCCAGTACGAGATGGGCGCCAAGGACCCGACATCGCTGGAGCGGGTGAACGTCGACGGGAGTCGCAACGTCTTCGGGGCTGCGGGCGAGGCGGGCATCCCGACCGTGTACGTCTCGTCGGTCGCCGCGCTCGGTCCGACCGGGGCGACACCCGAGACCGAGGGCCACTGGGCCCGCGACGAGCCGGTGTCGCACTACCAGCGGACCAAGCGCGAAGCCCACCTGCTGGCTCGACGGTTCCAGGACGAGGGCGTCGATGTCCGCATCGCCTCACCCGGGGGCATCTACGGCCCGACGGACACCTCGACGCTCGGGCGCCTCATCAAGCTGTACATGACGGTGCCGATGCCGATCGTGGCGTTCCGCGACGCGATGCAGTCGACGGTCCACGTCGACGACTGCGCCGACGGTCTCCTCCGCATGCTCGAACACGGCGAACCCAGCGCCGAATACGTCCTGTGCGCCGAGTCGGTGACGATGAAGGAATGGATCTCGGCCATGATGCACGCGGCCGACAAACCCGAGCCGCTCTTCTACGTGGCCGACGACCACGTCGCCCGGATCGGCCGCTACGTCGAGTGGCTCGTCCACGCCTTCGACGGCCCGCACGAGCTGATCCACGAGTACATCGCGACCGCGGTCCACAGCTTCGCCTACTCCGGGCAGAAGGCCCGCGACGAGTTGGGGTGGAATCCCCGCCCGCTCGACCACGGCCTACGACAGATGGCTGCCGCCTTCGGCCGCTAGGAGGCGCTCGACCTCGGCGGCTGCGGCGCGTCCGGCGTCCTCCAGGGCACGCGTCGATCGCTGGGTGCGACAGAGCAGAAACGCTCCTTCGAGCAACATGATGATCACCCGGGCGAGACCGGGTGCGTCTCGCTCGGCGATCCCGTGTTGGACCATCCGGGCGGCCGCCCGCTCGATCCAGCCGTCGAACACCGCCGCCGCTGCCAGTCGGAGATCGTCGTTGGTCGAGGCGACCTCGAGTGCGACCGTCGCGATGGGACAGGCGTCGGCGTAGGCGCTCTCGGTCAGCGTCCACGCAGCGCCGGCGAAGAACCCGGACGTGGCCGCGACGAGGTCCTCGACGTCGTCGCCGAAGAAGAGGTCGATCAGCTCGCCGTACGCCAATCCCGACGACGTGATCGCGGCGGCGCCGAGTTCCTCCTTGCCGCCGGGGAAGTGGTGGTACATCGACCCGAAGGGGGCGCCGGCGCGCTCGACGATCTCCTTCACGCTGGTCGCGTTGTAACCCGACGCGCGGAACAGGTCTGCGGTCGCGGCGACGAGGCGCTCGCGTGTCGGTGGCTGCTCCACGAGTCGCAGGCTACCTGCCCGATTGGAGCGATCGCTCCAGTGCCCTAGAGTGAACGCTCTAGAGCCCCGGGATCAGGAGTGCAGCACCGATGGACATGGCCACGTCACCGATCGAACTGCCGTCCGGAACGCTGGACCTGTACGACTCCGGCGGAGACGGTCCGCCGATCGTGTTCGGTCACGGCTTGGTGATGGACCACACGCAGTGGCGCTCGGTCATCGCCGAGCTGGCGTCGGAGTTCCGGTGTGTGGTGCCGGTGCTGCCGCTCGGTGGTCACCGCAGGGCGATGGCGCCCGACGCCGATCTGACGATGCGCGCCAACGCGCTCCGGATCGCAGAGGTCATCGACGAGATGGGTCTGCCGCCGGTGGTCCTGGTGGCGAACGACTGGGGAGGACCGCAGATCACGGCGGTGGAGCGTCCCGACGTCGTGGCGGGCCTCGTCCTCACGCCGGAGGAGGCGTTCGACAACTACCCACCGGGTCTGCCGGGAGCGTTCGCTGCGCTGTCGTGTCGTCTTCCCGGCGGCCTCACCGTGGCCGCGCGCTCGCTGCGCATCCCCGGTTTCCAGCGTCTCCCGATGACGTTCGGTCGCATGACGAGACGACCGATCCCACGCGACATGCTCCGCGGTTGGACCGAGGGCATGCTCACCGACGCCGGCGTCCGCAACGATGTCCGTCGCTACGTGGCGACCACGCCGAAGGGGTGCCTGGTCGAAGCGGCCGAACGACTCCGCAACTTCGACCGGCCCACCACCGTGGTGTGGAGCACGGACGACCGTACGATGCCGAGACGACACGGCCAGATGCTCGCGGACCGGATCCCGGACGCGACGCTCGTCGAGATCGACGACTGTTCGGTCCTGATGCCGCTCGAAGTGCCGATCCAGCTCGCCGGGCACATCCGCGCGCTGGCTCGACGAGTCGCCGTCACGCGGTGAGCGCCTGCAGGTCGGCGCGGTTGGCGGACCAGGGGAGTGCGGCCTCGACCTGCGACGCCACCCGGAGCAGGAGCGACTCCTGGAACGGGGGCGC
>JBFIHN010000382.1:0-3516 GCA_041601775.1 Acidimicrobiales bacterium | reverse complement strand
CTCGGCGCTGCCGGGATGGGCGACATCGGGTCGCATTTCCCCGACACCGATCCCGCGCTCGCCGGTGCCGACAGCATCGAGTTGCTGCGCACCATCGGCGACGAGGTCCGGGCCGCCGGTTGGCGTCTCGCCAACATCGACTGCGCGGTCGTGTGCGACCGACCCAAGATCGCACCGCATCGCGAGGCGATGCAGGAACGACTGTCGGCCGCTGCCGGCGGCCCCGTCACCGTCAAGGGCAAACGGCCCGAGGGCATCGGCGCGCTCGGCCGTGGTGACGGCGTCGCCTGCTGGGCGGTCGCCATGCTCGAACGAGAGGACCCGTCATGACGCAGAAGCAGGGCAGTGGAAAAGGTGGTGGGAAGGGGCGACGCAAGCCGCCGCCCACCCGTCGTTCCGGCGGTGGCGGACGACCGCCGAGCCGGCAGACCCGCGGGAAGACCGGGGCGATCGACGGCAAGCCGAAGAGGGCCAGCCGTGAAGGGCTCGGGGGCGATCAGGTCGAGGGCGTGCACGCCGTGCGCGAGGTGCTCCTCGCGGGTCGTCGACGGGTCCACGAGATCCTGCTGTCGACCGATCGCAGCGAGGCCCCGGACCTCGAGGACATCCGGATGCTCGCCGAGCAGTACGCGGTCCCGGTCCGCGAACTCGGCCGGACCAAGCTGGCTGCCGAAGCCCGAACGACCGCGCACCAGGGCGTCATCGCCCACGCGTCGTCGCTCCGGGAGACCGACATCGAGGAGCTGTACCAGCCGGTGGGCGACACGCCTCCGTTCCTCCTGGCCTGCGACGGGATCACCGACCCCGGCAACCTCGGTGCCCTGTTGCGTACCGCCGAGTGCGCCGGGGTGACCGGTGTCCTCCTGCCCCGTCATCGCGCCGTCCACGTGACCCCGGCCGTCACCAAGACCGCAGCCGGAGCGATCGAGCATCTCCGCTTCGCGATCGTCGGCGGGTTGCCGACGGCGCTGTCCGACGCCACGGCGCGGGGAGCGCTCGTCATCGGTCTCGACATGGGCGGCGACGTCTCGATCCACGACCTCCCGCCCGTCGACCGTCCCGTCGTCATGGTGCTCGGCGCCGAGGGTCGGGGGATGAGCCGTCTGGCCCGCGAGCGCTGTGAGGTGGTGGCGTCGATCCCGATGTCGGGTGCGGTCGAGTCGCTCAACGTCAGCGTCGCCGGCGCGCTCGCCCTCTATGAGGTCGTCCGGCGCCGCGGATGACCACCCGGTCGCGGCGCGTGCTGATTCGCCATGCCCCCGGCGTGTTCCTTCCAGTTGTTGACACTGTGATGTAACGGTCGTCACACTGTGACTAGTCCGATTGGATTAGTCCCCGGATGGTCACGGTGTGTGAGGGAGACCGCGGCCCTCCGGAGGGTTCCTCCGGGCGCTCCACATCCACCACACGACGCACCTGGGAGCCAGCCACGTGGCGAAACGCCGGAACACCCCGCTCGCGGACGTGGCCGACGCCGATCTGATCGCCCGCTACCACGCGTCTGGGTGCACCGACACGCTCGAGCTGATCATCAACCGGTACCGGCGCTTCGCCCGCGCCAAGGCGCGTGGGTACTTCCTGATCGGTGGCGACAGCGACGACGTCGAACAGGAGGCGCTGATCGGCCTGTACAAGGCGGTCCGCGACTTCCGACCCGAACACCAGGCCAGCTTCCGGGCGTTCGCCGAGCTGTGCATCAAGCGGCAGATCATCACCGCCATCAAGACCGCCACCCGCCAGAAGCACCAGCCCCTCAACTCGTATCTGTCGATCTCCGGATCGCGCTCGGGCGAGGACTCCGCTGATGCTCCGATCGACGAGATCCTCGTCGGCCACTCCGATCTCGATCCGTGCGAGACCATCGTCGCCGACGAGCGGATGGCCGGCATGGAACGTTCGATGCAGGCGCTGCTGTCACCGTTCGAGGTCGAGGTGCTGCATCTCTACGTGGCCGGCCGCAGCTACCAGGACATCGGCGACAAGCTCGGTCGCCACACGAAGTCGATCGACAACGCGCTCCAGCGCATCAAGCGAAAGCTCGACGGCAAGCTGGACGGGACCGACGGCTGGACCGAGACGCTGATCAGCGTCGCCTGAGGGCCCGCCCACGACGCGTCGCCTCTCCGGTGCCGTCTCCGACGAGCGCGTCGACGACACCGAGGTAGGCGGCGGTCAACTCGGCGCTGAGGTCCTCGGCGCTGCGGTGGCCATCGCCGAGGAGTCGGGCGGTGCAGACCTCGGAGGTGCCGCCGACGATGAGACGGGCAGCGAGGAGGACCGTGTCGGCGGCTGCGGTCGGGAAGTGCCCGGCGATGTAGACGGCGAAGCCCTCGGCGAACGTGGCCGTCATGGCCAGGCGGCGCTCGGCGAGGTCCGGGTCGCCGTAGGAATCGACGAGGAGGAGCCGGGCACGGTCGGGTTGGTCTTCGGTGAAGGCGACGAGTGTCCGGATCAGCGCTCCGAGTTGGGCGTCGAGTTCGGGTCCGGCACGGCCGATGGACCGCAGGGCATCGTCGGCGATCGACTCGGCTGCTGTGTCGAATGCCCGCGTCCGGAGGTCGCCGAGGTCGGTGAAGCTGTCGTACAGGTAGCGGGGGGACACGCCGGCTTCGGCCACGACCTTGCGCACCGTCAGACCGTGGATGCCCTCGCGTCCGATCAACCGGACGGCGGCGTCGATGAGCCGGGACTGTCGGTCCGCTTCGCGTGACGCGGCGGAGACACCGCCATAGATCCGATTCCCCACGACGACATCTTGACACGCATGTTTCCCGATGTCATCCTCATCGGGAATCAGACGTTTCCACATGGAGCCGAATCGATGGATGCAGGACCGATGGATGCCGGACCGATGGATGCAGGATCGATGGTGCGTGACGACTTCCGGTGGTTCCTGGCGACGTGGTTCCCCGCCGCCTTCGCCACGGCGTTGTTCGACCAGACGGCGCTGCCATCGGTCGCCGCCGGTATCGAGTCGACAGGACGCATCCTCGACGAGCCGTACCCCCGAGCGATCCGTTCCGCCGCCGCCGACCAACTCGTGTTCCTCGCCGCCGAACCCGAGCGGCGCGAGGAGGTCGCCCGACTGATCCGGCTCCACCGTGACGTGAAGGGCACGAGCACGACCGGGGTGCGCTACAGCGCCCTGCATCCCGAGTCATGGAACTGGATCCTGGTCAGCACGTTCATCATGTACCGGGGCGCGTTCGTGACGATCACCGGTCACCGACCCTCGCCCGAGGTCGACCAGACGCTGTGGGAGTACTTCTGGGACCTGACCGGACCCCTGCAACTCGACGATGACCGGTTCAAGCTGCCGGAGCGTCACGACGACGCCATGGCCTGGTACGACGGCGTGGTCGAGCGTCGCTGCGAGCGCACCGCGGTCTTCGATCAGGTCGATCGTTTCGCGCGGTCTCCGCGCCTGCCGCCCGGGATCCCCCGTCCCGTCGCCACGGTCTGGACGATGACGGCCGCGCCGGTCATGGGGCGGGCGATCTCCACCCTCGGCTACGG
>JBFIHN010000381.1:0-3530 GCA_041601775.1 Acidimicrobiales bacterium | reverse complement strand
GCAGCGGGCGGACACCCGACCCCGTCGCCACCGGGCCCAGGGCCAGCACCGAGTCGCGCACGGCGAGGGCCGGGGTGTTCGGCGGGTCCCCCGGCGCGCATGCCGTGGTTCCGCAGGGGCCGGTCGGCTTCGACTGGGCCACTCGCGGCGAGGTCGAGTTGGCCGACGGCACCCTGCTGGACGCCGATGCGGTCATCTCGGCGATCGGGCTCCCACGGACCGCGGCGTTGCTTGCCGACCCGGCCCCCGCACTGCGGGCCGCGGCCGACGGCCTGCACAGCGGCCACTTCAACGTCGGCGAGCTCACGGCGACCTGCGTCTACGGCCACCGGGTCGACCTCGGCCTCCCCGACCCGGACGCCATCTGGTACGCCGTCGACGACCCGGAGGACGTGCGTCGGGGGTTCGGCGAAGTCCTCGCCGGGCAACTCCCGTCGTCGCCCTGGGCGATGGTCGGCCAGGTGACCCAGCCGGACGACGTGGACGGTTCGGCGATCTGGCTGAGTTCGATCGTGCCGCTCCGTGCCGCCGACGGGGCGTGGACACCCGAGCGCGAGCGCGCTGCGGCCGATCGGGTGATCGACCGCGTCGGCGAGGTGCTCGGCGTGGATCTCCGCGACGGCCTCGTCGACGTCGTCGTGTCGGGTCCCGCCACCTGGGCGGAGCGGGTGGGCGGCGACGGCAACCCCAACCACATCGACAACACCATCGACCAACTGCTCGGGTGGCGGGCGCCCGGACACGCCGACATGCGCACCGAGGTCGACTGGCTCTTCCTCTCCGGCGCCGGGCAGCATCCCGGCGGCGGCCTCTCGGGGGCGTCGGGCACGGCTGCGGCCGCAGCGGTCCTGACCCGGCGGACCGGACGACCCGGTGCCCTGGCGCGGGCCGCGGGCGAAGTACGCGGGCTCACACGCGGCCTGGCCGCGTACCGGACCATGCGAAAGGGATGACATGACCCTCGGAGTGCTCGACGTCATCGGGCAGATGACGGGCTACCAGACGCCGGCCATGGTGACGGCCGCGGCCAGACTCGGCGTGTTCGACGCGCTCGCGGGGCGCTCGCTCACCTGGACCGAGGTGGCCGACGAGCTCGGCACCGATCACCTGGCCACGCGGGCGCTGCTCGACGCCCTGGTGGCACACCGACTGGTCGACGTCGACGACGACGGCGCCTACCGGGCGACGCAGGTCGCCGCCCGGCTGCGGAGCGGTGGCGACCTCCGACGGATCGCCGAGAAGGAGGCGTTCTTCGCCCGGGTCTGGCTCGACCTCGCGGACAGCGTGCGCTCCGGCCGGCCCCAGCTCGACCCGTGGGCGTCCCGGCTGGCGAGCGACCCGGTGCAGGCACGCCAGTTCCTCGAGGCGCTCGTCGTGCTCGCCCGCGAATCCGGTCCCGACCTCCCCGGGTTGCTCGGCATCGAGCCCGGGACCCGCGTCGCCGACCTGGGCGGTGGTCTCGGCTCCTACGCGGTGCCACTGGCCGATGCGGGCGCCCTGGTCACGCTGGTCGACCTGGCGCCGGTGACGATCTGGGCCGAGGAGGAGATCGCCGGCCTCGACACCGACGTCGGCGAGCGCATCACCGTGTGCGACGTCGACCTCCTCGACGACGGCGCCGCCGCTCGGATCGGCGGAGGCTACGACGTGGTGCTGCTGTCGCACCTCCTGCACGACCTGACCGACGACGACGCCCGCACGGTGCTGGCGGTCGCCCGCTCGATCGCACGTCCCGGCGGCGCAGTGGTGTTGTTCGAGCTGCCCGGCGACCCTCCGGGCGCGTTCGGCCCGATGTTCGACCTCATGATGCGGGTCGAGACCCCCGGCGCTGCCCGCCGGGTCGAGGACCTGACCGCCCTGCTGGGCGCCGCCGACCTCGTCGAGGTGGCGGAGGTCGACGGGTCGTCCCGACCCCACGCAGTGCTGCGCGGCCGGGTTCCGGGCTGACCGACCGTCAGGGCACCAGTCGCTCCACCGGCCACGGCTGGGCCCGCAGGGATGCCAGGGCGGTCGAGGCGGCGACGACCTGCGACGCCGCCGCCGCGCGCCGATCGGCGACGGCGACGAGGAGGTCTTCGGCCAGCTCCCGGAAGCGCGATCGGGTGGCGTCGAGGTCGACGCCGAGCACCTCGCGATCGCGATAGCGGAACACGCCGCCCACCATCACGGCGCAGACGTCGGCGGCCCGTGCCGCGGTCAGCAGTTGGTTGGGGATGTCGTTCGGCGGGCAGAACGCGCTGCCGTCGAGATCGACCACGGCGAGGTCGGCGCGCTGGCCGGGCACCAGGCGCCCGGCATCGGTCCACCCGCACGCCGCGGCCCCACCGACCGTCGCCGCGTCCAGGGTCTCGGGCACGGTCAACCACCCATCGGCCGACGCTGTCGAGATCCGCGACACGAGCGTGGTGAGCCGGGCAGCGTCGAGCACGTCGAGCGCGTCGGCCGAGTTGGCGCCGTCGGTGCCGACCGCGAGCGTGACCCCGGCGTCGAGCAACGCCCGGGTCGGCGCCACACCCGAGCCGAGCCGCAGGTTGCTGCCCGGGACCGTGACCACGGTGGACCCCGCCGCGGCGAGCATCGCGATGTCGGCGTCGTCGACCCAGATCCCGTGCGCGGCGGTGAGTCGGGCGTCGAGCATCCCCACCCGGGCGAGCTCGGCGGTGATCGACCGACCGAAGCGAGCTGCCGCGCTCGTGGCCTGCGGTTTGGACTCGGCGAGGTGCAGGTGCACGGGCAGGTCGTGGTGCTCGGCCAGACGATGCAGCCCGACCATCAGTGCGGTCGAGCAGTGCGACGGGATCGTCGGCGCGACGGCGGGCGTGATGTCCGGCAGGGTCGGGAAGTCGTCGACGAAGCGGCCGCAGGCATCGAGCACGGCAGCGGTCGACGGACCGGGCAGCGGGGCGGGACAGCACGAGCCGATGGCGGGGACCGCCTCGTGGACCGAGCGGTCGGCGACCATGGGTGCCAGCCGAGCACGCAGACCCACCCGGGCATACCCGACGGCCGCCGCGTGGAGACCGGCAGGATCGGGGGCGGGGCTCTGGGCCATGAGGTCGAACGCGGCGGTCGCCCCGGACGCCATCATCTCGGCGGCCGCCAGGACGGCGGAGAGCTCGGCCAGCTCGAGGCTCCGCTCGGCGGCCATCCATCCCCCGTTGAGCAGGGACGCCTCGAGGGTCCAGGTGCGGGCGGCGCCACGGGCGATCAAGGCGTGCGAATGGGTGTGCGCGTTCACCATCCCCGGGATCACCAGCTGGCCAGGCAGGTCCTCGCGTCCTGCGTCGACGGCGTCGAACGCCCCCGGTTCGCCGACGTCCTCGATGACGGGACCGGCGATCAGCAGGTCCGCAGCCCGGGGCTCCCAGTGCGGTCCGGTGAGCACCAGTGCGCCGGCGAGGACGAGTCGTTCAGCCACGTGGGTGGGTTCGGGACCAGTGGTCGGCGATGGCCGAGCGGGTGGTCACCCAGACGTCGTCGTGGGCGGCGACGTGGTCGAGGAACCGGGCGAAGCCGGCCGAGCGTGCCGG
>JBFIHN010000380.1:0-3535 GCA_041601775.1 Acidimicrobiales bacterium | reverse complement strand
GTGTGGCCACCGGCCTCGGTGCCCTGGGCGATGATGATGTCGGCGCCGGCCTGGTCGTGGCGGACGGCGTGCTCGAGCGACCCGGCGAGGGCGGCCACGGGGATGCCGCCTTCGGCCTTGGCTCGCTCGACGAGCCACGGCGGGGGCGGACCGAGCGCGCTGGCCATCAACGAGATGCCGTGCGAGAACGCCACGTCGACCAGCGGCGCCATCGACTTGGGGTCGACGCGCATCCCGCCGAACGCCGACGACGTTCCCTCGTCGTCGGGCATCGGGGGGACGCCGTTCTGGGCCAGGAGGCCATCGAGCCACTCGCGGTGCTCGGCCGGGATCAGGTCCCGGAGACTCCCGCTGTCGAGGCCACCGTCGTCGGCGCCCACGTACTTCTGCGGGATCAGCAGGTCGACGCCATAGGGCTTGCCCTTCGTCTCCTCGGCGATCCAGTCGAGGTCGACGGAGAGCTGTTCGGGGCTGTGGGCCACGGCCCCGAGGACACCGAAGCCACCGGCGTTGGTGACCGCAGCGACGACGTCACGGCAGTGACTGAAGGCGAGGATCGGGAACTCGATGTCGAGGCGTTCGGTGACGGCAGTGCGCATTGCGCCACCGTAGATGGTCCGCCCCCGGCGGCAGGACGCCCGGTCCGGACGACGCCGCTCAGGAGGACGCCGCTGCGGCCAGCCACTCCCCGACCCAGAACGCCCCGAGGCCAGTGGGCTCGACCAGGGCGGCGGCTTCGTTGATCCGGCTGCGCATCCGCATCGCCCGCACGTCGGGAGCCGACGCGTGGGCATCCCAGTACCGACGGCCCTCCTCGACCAGGTCGTCGATGCCGTGGGCACGGAGCCAACCGGCCTGGGTCGTCGATGACGTCGGCGTCGGCAGTTGGTCATGGGGGACGACGACCGTGATGTCCCTCGTCCCGGGCGCCGCGAACGGGTCGGGGAGCTGTTCGTGGCCGGCGAAGGCACGGACCCACTCGGGCCACGGCCGTTCCTGCAGGTCAGCGGTGGTGTCGGCGTAGTCGAGGCAGAGGAGCCGCCCGCCGGCCCGGAGCCGGGACCGGGCGTCGTCGACCCATGCGCTGGCGGCCGGGACCACGGGCCGGCGACGCCGGCCGGCATCGGGGGTCGTGGACCCGTCGTCGTCGACCTCGACGGCGACCCAGCCGTCGTCGGTCTCCTCCTCGATCCCGAAGGGCAGGTTGTCGAGCAGCTCGTTGGCGATGATCACGTCGGCCTGTGGGGGGAGATTCGTCGACGATTCGTCGGACGGGTCGTGGAGGGCACGCTGGGCAGCGGACCGCTCGACGCTGATCAGGCGCAGGGCGGACGCGCAGCGTGGCAGGGCGGCGCGGATGGTGCGGGCGAGCGTCCCCGGCCCGGCGCCGGCGTCGACGACGATCCATTCGTCGGGCTCACCGGCGTCGCTCCACCATCGGTCGATGGCGTTGGCGATCACGGCCCCGAACAACGGGCCGGTCTCGACGCTGGTGACGAAGCTCGCACCCCGTCGCCCGGCCCGGCCGCCGGTCTCGTAGAACCCAGCGGGGCCATACAGCGCCCGCTCGACGTAGTCCTCGACCCGCTGCATCCGTTGACTCCTACCAGACGGGAGTTGTGAGGCTCTGCCGAACAACTCCAGAAGTGAGGAGGCCCGCCAGGGCCGACGAAGGGCTCAGCCGACGCCGGCGAGGAGGAAGGTCGCCTGGTCGCCGAGGCGGGTGGCCAGGTCGGACACACCGAAGGCGAACGTGGCCACGATCGTGAGGGCGATGGCCGCCTGGATCGAGAACGGCACCACGATCGGCGCACGGTCCTCGTCGGGGGGCGGGTTCATCCACATCTGGCGGGCGACGTTGGCGTAGTAGTACAGCGCGATGACCGAGTTGACGGCCACGATGGCACCGAGCACGTAGCCCGAGGCGGTGTTGGCGTCGGCGAGGGCACGGAAGACCACGAACTTGGCGAGCCATCCGCCGAGGGGCGGGATGCCGGCCAGGCTGAAGAGGAACAGCGTCAAGACGACGGTGAGTCCCGGGGCGTACTCGAAGAGACCGCCGTAGGTGTCGATCTCCGCCGACCGGGTCTTGCGGGCGATACCGATCACGCAGGCGAAGGCGCCCAGGTTCGTGGCGGCGTAGATCACCAGGTAGGTGATGACGGCCCGAGCCGAGAGGTCGGAGCCGACCGCCAGGGGTGCGAGCATGAACCCGGCCTGGGCGACGCCCGAATACGCCAGCATGCGGATGATGTTGGTCTGGCGCAGGGCGATCAGGTTGCCGACGGTCATCGTCGCGGCAGCGAGCACCCACATGAGCGGCTCGATCACGTCGGTACGACCCGGGAAGGCGATGAAGATCACCTGGAGCAGGGCCACGAAGCCGGCGGCCTTGGAGGCGACGGCGAGGAACGCCGTGATCGGCGTCGGCGCGCCCTCGTACGTGTCGGGCGCCCAGGTGTGGAACGGCACGGCCGAGACCTTGAACGCGAACCCGATCACGGTGAACACGATGGCGAGGGTCACCATCGGCGCGTCGCCGGCGGCGCCGCTGATGGCCGCGCCGATCTCCGTGAGCCGGGTGTCGCCGGCGATGCCGAAGAGCAGCGACATGCCGTAGAGCAGGATCGCGGAGGCGAACACACCCATCAGGTAGTACTTCACGCCCGCTTCGTTGCCGATCAGGTCGCGCTTGCGCCAGCCGGCGAGCATGTAGGCGGGGATGGAGAGCAGCTCGAGCGCCACGAAGATCGTGATCAGGTCGCGGGCGCTGGTCATCACCGTCATGCCGAGCACGGAGCACAGCACGAGGAAGTAGTACTCGCCCTCGGCGTAGTCGCCCTCGGCGATGTAGTTGGTCGACAACAGCACGACCACATAGGCGGTGAGGAGGAAGAACGCCTTGAGGACCAACGAGAAGTTGTCGACGACGTAGGCGCCACCGAACATCGACCGGTCGGCCCCGTCGACCGCCAGGGTGATGACGGGGATCACGGCGCCGAGCAGGCCGATGCCGGCCAGCGACGAGAGGAACGGGTTGTTGCCCTCGGGCTTGATCAGGTCGACGAGCAGGACGACCACGAGGGTGCCGACGAGCACGAACTCGGGGGCGAATGCGTGATAGTCGATCTCGGGTCGGACGAACTCCCCGACCTGTGCGAGTAGGGCCAACATCGGGTCAGTTCCCCGTCGCGGCGGCGATCGACTGGGCCACGTTCACGATCGACCCGTCGGTGATCTTGAAGATCAGGTTGGGATAGACGCCGAGCACGAGGATGAGGACCAGCAGCGGCGACCAGGCGAGCCACTCGGACGGCTGGACGTCGGTGATGTTCTCGTCGTTCTCGAACTCCTCGGAGACGGTGCCGAACGCGGTGCGCTGGTACAGCCACAGGAGGTAGCCGGCGGCGAGGACGGTGCCGATGGCGGCGACGACCATGTAGCCACGGAACAGCTCGACCGACAGGCCGTCCTTGGGCTGGTAGGCCGCGAGGATGGCGGGGAACTCACCCCAGAAGCCGGCGAGGCCGGGCAG
>JBFIHN010000379.1:0-3578 GCA_041601775.1 Acidimicrobiales bacterium | reverse complement strand
TCGAAGACCTCCTTCTTGCCGAGGAAGCGGACCGGTCGACCCGACGGTGCGATCACGATGTTCATGGCCAACGAGTCGAAGTAGCTGCGGTGGTTGGCGACCATGATCGCCCCGCCCTCGGTCGGGATCTTCTCGGTGCCCTGGATGTCGAAGCGGGCATAGGGGATCAGCTCGGGCCGGGCGAAGACCTGCATGGCCTGGGCCGGTTCGATGCCGAAGAACTTCGGCACGTCCTTGGGCTTGTCGAGGAAGCGGACCGGCCAGCGCCGGACGACCGCGGCGATGCGCATGCGCGGGTCGGGGTTGACGACCGTCGGATGGGCGACGGCACCGAGCAGCGGCATGTCGTAGAAGCTGTCGCTGTAGGCGTAGCTCTCGTCGAGGGCGACGTCGTTGGCGTCGGCCCACTCGCGCACCGCAGCGAGCTTGCCGGGACCCCACACGAAGTGCCCGTCGATGGTGCCGTCGTAGCGACCGTCGGGTCCCTCGCCGTAGCGGGTGGCCACGGCGTCGTCGAGGCCGAGCGCGTCGGCGAAGGGCTTGACCAGGTCGTAGGGCGACGTGGTCGCCAGGACGACGGGGCGACCGGCGGCCTTGTGTTCCTCGATGATGGGCATGGCGTACGGCTCGACCAGCGGGAGGAGCAACCTGGCTGCGACCTCGCCGGCCTCCTGCACCTTCGTGCGGACCTGCCCTCCGCTGAACCGGGCGCCCTGCTTGGCCAACATCATCGACGGACGGGTCTCGCCGATGAGGTTGAACAACCGGTAGACGAGGTCCTCGCCCGGGATCACCCGGTCGGACAGCACGCCGACCGACCGCAGCGAGCTCGACAGGATCGGGCCGCTCGCCCCTCGGAGCAGGGTTCGGTCGAGGTCGAAGAACGCAGCGGAGCGGGGCACGGCCCAAAGGTACCGCCTGCGCGACCGGCCACGGCGGCGGAAAACGAAGGGAGCCGGTCCAGGGGGGCGGACCGGCTCAACCTTCATTTACGGTGCTACCGGAGGGAGGGGGATCCTCTCCGGGCACGCTGTGCGCTCGAGGTGTCCTCGGGGGGACAAGAGCACCTCGGCGATGTGCTGATAACTAAACCAAGCAGCAAGCGATCTGTCCAACAGTTCTCAGAGATGGCTACCATCTCCAGCTCAGATGGACCTCAAACAGCTCACCTCGTTGCTCGCCGTGGCCGAACACGGCTCGTTCTCCGCCGCGGCGCGGGCGATCCACACCGTGCAGTCCAACGTGTCGACCCACATCGCTCGCCTCGAGAGGGAACTGCGGGTGTCCCTCGTCGACCGCTCGTCGGGCGGGTTGACCGAGGAAGGCGAGGCCGCGGTCGGCCGGGCCCGACGGGTCCTGGCCGAGATCGACGCCCTCACCAGCGACGTGGCCGCCCTGCGCGACGAGGTCGTCGGCAAGGTCCGGCTCGGGATGATCGGCTCGGTCGGGCGGTGGCTGGTCCCCGACCTGCTCGCAGAGATGCGCACCCGCCATCCGGGCGTCCATCTGGTGGTCGTCGACGCGACCACCACGTCGCTCCTCCCCCAGCTGCTCGACGGCAGCCTCGACATCGCCGTCGTGAACAGCCCGGTCACCGACCCGCAGCTCGGCATCGAGGCGCTGTTCCTCGAGCAGCGGATCCTGGTGGCACCGCACGGCCACCCGCTGGCGTCGGCCGAGTCGCTCTCGCTGGCCGAGATCGAGCCCCACGGACTGGTCCTCGAGCCACGGGGTACCGCCTTCCGCGACGAACTCGACCGCACGGCGGCGACGCACGGCCTCGAGCTGCGGGCCATGGCGGAGGTCGACGGCATGACCCTCGTCGCCTCGCTGGCGTTCCGCGGCCACGGCCCGGCCATCCTGCCCATCACCGCCACCCTCCTGGAGCCGGCCGGGGCCTGGGTCCGGGTGCCCATCACCGATCTCGGTGACCGTGGCGTCGGCCTCGCCCGACGGCGAGCCGGCCGCCTGCCGGCACCGTCGCGCGCCGTCCGCGACGTCCTCCGCGAGCTCGTCGAACGCGAGGGACCCCGCCATGACGGGGTGAACCTGCCCGAGGAGTGACGCACGGCGCGTTCCACCGCGTAGTCTCCGACCCGTGGCCGACTCCATCACGATCACCGACAACCGGTCCGGCGAATCCGTCGAGATCCCGATCGAATTCGGCGGGGTGAGCAGCGCCGCCTGGCGCAAGCTGCTACCCGGCATCTGGTTCGAGGACGAAGCGTTCACCGCCACGGCGGCGACACGCAGCGCCATCACCGACATCGACGGCGAGAACGGGATCCTGCGCTACCGCGGCTACCCGATCGAGCAGCTGGCCGAGCACTCGACCTACCTCGAGGTGGCCTACCTGCTCATCTTCGGTGAGCTGCCCACGACCGCCCAGCTCGAGCAGTGGGCGCACGACATCACGTACCACACCTACATCCACGAGAACATGCGCAAGCGGTTCCTCGAGGGCTTCCACTACGACGCCCACCCGATGGGGATGCTGGTGTCGTCGGTCGCTGCGCTGTCGACGTTCTACGAGAACGCCAAGCACATCGACGACCCCGACCTGCGCTACAAGCAGATCACCCGGCTCATCGCCAAGATGCCCACGCTCGCCGCCGCCGCCTACCGCTTCTCGGTCGGCATGCCGTTCGTGTACCCGGACAACTCGCTGAGCTTCGCCGCCAACTTCTTGTCGACGATGTGGAAGGTGGCCGAACCCCACTACGAGGCCGACCCCAAGCTGGTCCGGGCGCTCGACGTCCTCTTCATCCTCCACGCCGACCACGAGCAGAACTGCGGCACGACCGCCATGCGCGTCGTCGGCTCGGCCCACGCCGACCCGTACTCGGCGACGGCCGCGGCTGCGGCCGCCCTCTACGGCCCCCGCCACGGCGGCGCCAACGAGGCCGTCATCCGGATGCTCAACGAGATCGGCTCGGTCGACAACGTCGACAAGTTCGTCGAGTCGGTCAAGCAGGGCAACGGCAAGCTCCAGGGCTTCGGTCACCGGGTGTACAAGAACTACGACCCGCGGGCCAAGATCATCAAGCAGGCGGCCGACGACGTGTTCGCGGTCACGGGCAAGAGCCCGCTGCTCGACATCGCCCTGAAACTCGAAGAGGTCGCGCTCTCCGACGACTACTTCATCTCCCGCAAGCTCTACCCCAACGTCGACTTCTACTCCGGATTGATCTACCAGGCCATGGGGTTCCCGACGTCGATGTTCACCGTGCTCTTCGCCATCCCCCGCACCTCGGGCTGGCTGGCGCACTGGGTCGAGCTGCTCGAGCAGGACCAGCGCATCGCCCGTCCCCGCCAGCTCTACACCGGCCCGGGCGTCCGCGACTACGTCGCCATCGACAACCGCTGACCCGGCCGATGCACGCCGTCACCATCGTCGACAAGGCCCTGACCTGGTCGACGCAGCCGGACCCGGTTCCCGGCATCGGCGAGGTCCTCGTCCGTGTCCGTGCGGCCGGCATCAACTCGGCCGACCGCCTCCAGGTGATGGGCTTCTACCCGGCACCACCGGGTTCGCCGGCCGACATCCCGGGCCTCGAGCTCGCCGGCACCGTCGAGGC
>JBFIHN010000378.1:0-3621 GCA_041601775.1 Acidimicrobiales bacterium | reverse complement strand
GGGCACCGAGAAGATCCCGACCGAGGGCGGGGCGATCATGGTCGCCAACCACCGCAGCTACTTCGACTCGTTGGCCATGAACATCGTGATCGCACCGTCGGGTCGACCGGTCCGCTTCCTCGGCAAGAAGGAGGTCTTCGACGCGCCGGTCGTCGGACAGATGGCCAAGGCCGCCGGCGGCATCCGCGTCGACCGCGGCACCGGCTCCGACGAACCGCTCGAGGCTGCGGCCGAGGCGCTGCGGGCCGGCGAGTTGGTCATGCTCATGCCCGAGGGGACGATCCCGCGGGGCCCGGCGTTCTTCGATCCCGAGCTCAAGGGACGGTGGGGTGCGGCCAAGCTCGCCGCCATGGCCAGGGTCCCGGTGATCCCGATCGGGCTGTGGGGGACCGAACAGGTCTGGCCCCGGTCGTCGCGCCTGCCCAACATGTTGAACATCACCGACCCGCCCTTGGTCACCGCCCGCATCGGCGACCCCGTCGACCTCAAGTACCGGTCGCCCGACGCCGACACCAAGCGGATCATGAAGGCGATCACCGAGCTGTTGCCCAAGGAGGCGCGCGAGCCCTACGACCCGACGCCCGAGGAGCTGCTGCGGACCTTCCCGCCCGGCTACACCGGCGACCCCGAGGCCGAGGCCGAACGTCGGCCCGGCTCCGACACCTGAGCCTTCCCGTGATGGAAGAGACCAACGGGGAAGACGTGTGGCTCGAGCGGCTGCGCGATGCACTGACGCACGGTCACGAGCCGGAGCTGGCGAGCGAGCCGGTGGCGGCGTTCGAGGACACTGCCGAGCCGAGCGCGAATGGCGCAGTGCCGGCGAGCGAGGCGGTCGTCGCCCCGCCGGGCGTTGATGCGCAGGCGATCGTGCTCGGCGCCCTCGCCGAGCTGTCCGCCACCGTCGAACGCCTGTCGCAGCGCGCGGGCGCGGCCGACATCAGCGCCGTGCTCGAGGGCCGGTTCGAACAGGGCGAGCTCGACGCGGTGGTCGCGAACGCCATCCGTCAGGCGACGTTGGAGGCCATGGGCTCCGGTACGGGAACCGTCCGGCTCGAGACCGAGGTGCGGGTACTGGAACGGACGGTGGCCAACCTCAGCAAGCAGGTGAGCGACCTCAACCTGACGGCCCTCGCTCGCGACCGGCTGGAGAAGGACGTCCATGTCGAGGCGCTGGTCGAGGCGGCCACGAAGGTCGAACGTCAACTGGACCGTGCGTCACGGGCGCAGACGGCCTTCGACATGGGCGTCGAGAAGATGCTGCGTCACGCCCAGGAGGGCGAGGGCGAGAACGTCGCCTGGACCGACGTGATGCTGCTGGCCCACGAACTGCGGAGCCGTGTCGACGACCTCGATGACCAGCAGCGCCGGGCCATCCGTGACCTCGCCGAGTGGCAGACCAGCGTCGACGACCGTCTGGTCAGTCTGCGGGCCCGGTTGCTGGAGGAGATCCGGGCGCTGCGCGACCCGCTCTCGTGAGCGGGTGACCGCTACGCGTTGACGAAGGCGGCGCGCCGGCCCTGGCGCTTCTTGCCGGCGTAGAGGGCCACGCCGCCGGTGGCGACGAGGATGATGCCGAGGCGGGCCATGGGGATCGACCCGTTGGCGCCGGTCGAGGCGAGGTCGTCGCCGCCGGTGCCGCCCGCAGCAGCGGCCGGGACCACGAGCACGGTCGAGGCGCTGATGCCGTCGCTGGTGACGACCACGTCGTAGCGGCCGACGCCGACGACGGCGGTGTCACGTGCGAAGGTCCCATCGGCGCTGATCGTGCCGGAACCGGTGTCGACGGGCTGTGCGGCCTGGCCGATCGCACCCCGGACGCCCTGGGCGCCGGCGGGGGTGACCGTGAAGGTGAAGTCCGAGTCGGGAGCGAACTCCTGGCCGGTGAGGTGGCCGGACTGGTTCGCGTTCGGGCGGGCCTGGATGCGGGGGTTGCCCCGGTTGATCACGGCGCTGAGCACGACGGAGTCGCCGCCGCAGGTGACGGTGATCGAGAAGCGCCCGTTCGGCAGCACGGCGGTGGTGAGGGTGAAGGCGCCGGCGGCGTCGGTGGTCCCGTTGCCCGCGTCGACCTCCGTGCCCGCGCCGGACGCGCCACGGTTGACCGTGTAGGTGACCGGGGCGTTCGGCGGGCAGTTCTCGCCCGCGAGCGTGATCGAGTTGTCGTCGTTGACCTCGGCGGTCACGTTGGTGGGCGTGTAGCCGTCGCCGCCCGCTTGTGCGGGTGGCGCCATGGAGACGAGACCCAGGGTCAGCGCGGTGACGAGCAGCAGCATTCTACGAATCATGGTGTGAGTCCCTCTGGGCGCCAGTGCCGGACCGTGGAGGCGGTCCGCCAGTCTGGGTAACGGTAGTCCATTCTGTCTGAAATGCAACGATCTTCCGGTTTGTTTACCGTACGACCACGGATCGTCACGCTCCGTGGCCGACACGGAGGACACGGTCGACCGCGCCGGCGTCGATGGTCAACGCGCCCTCGGGGAGGCGGAACGAGCCGATGAAGGTGTCGATGCCGGCGGTGCCGTTGGGCACCACGTCGAGTGCGTAGTCCCCGCGCCCGAGGTCGCCGGAGACCTCGAACACGACGCGGACCGTGGATCCGGCAGGGATGTCGACCCGGGTCGCGGTCCGCACCAGACCGCCGACCAGGTTCGACGACGAGCCGACCGTGTCGCCGTCGATGGTGACGCGGTCCACGTCGAGACGGGAGTAGAGGTCGAGGCTGATCCGGTGCAGGGCCTCGGGGAGTGGGTCGCCGGCCCGGTCCAGGGAACCGTCGCCGGTCACGTACGCGCTGAGCCCGTCGGCGGGCGCGGTGTTCACGAGGTCGACGGTGAGGGACCCGGTCGCCGACCCGTCCTCGTCGACGGTGAGGTCGTAGGTCAGTGTCCGCTCGAGGTAGGCGTCGAGCTTGTTGGCCCGCAGGTTCTCCTGCGCCACGACGATCTGGTCGGCGGCACCGAGGTCCAGGGAGGGCCGCAGCCCCACCCGCTTGAGCAGCTCGTGCGCATCGGTGGACGACGTCGTGAACAGCAACCGGCGGGCGCGCACCAGCGGCGAGAGGCGAGCGGCGAAGGTCCGGGGATCGGGGAGCGACGAGGAGGTCAGCTGCGTGAACGCCTCGTCGGCTGCGTCACGCAGCCGGTCCTTGCGCTCACCGTCGTCGTCGAAGTCGTCGGTCAGGTACTGCTCGCGGAGCAGGTAGTCGACGGCGTCGTCACCGGCGAGGGGTTCGTCCCGGCCCTCGATCGTCACCGGTCCCGTGATCTCCAACAACGCGGCGATGGCATAGGGGTCGAGGTAGAGCACGCCGTCGACGTCGGAGGCGGTGAACGCCGGGCCGAGGCGACGGCCGATCTCGCCGACCACCGAGAAGTCGGCGGTGTTCGCCCAGTTCTGCACGAACCGGTCCGGGCTCGATGCCGGGAGTGGGGGAGGGAGCTCGGCGTCGTCGATGGTCAGGCCAGCGTCCTCGATCTGGCGGTTGAGGCCGGAGATCGACCCGAGGGACGTGAAGTCGAGATCGCCGCCGTCGGCCGTCAACACCCCGACCGAGCCGACGAAGCCTCCCAGCTCGCGCGCCTCGGCGGGATTGCCGACCAGCGTCACGTAGGTCTGGGCCTC
>JBFIHN010000377.1:0-3634 GCA_041601775.1 Acidimicrobiales bacterium | reverse complement strand
CTCGAGGAGTTGGGCATCATCGGCCGCCGGGCCGAGACGATCCGGACGCTCGCTCGTGGCGTCGTGTCGGGTGATCTCGTCCTCGACGGGAGCCTCGATCACGACCGCCTCGTCGCGTCGCTGGTGGCGATCCCCGGCATCGGGCCCTGGTCGGCGTCGTATGTGGCGCTCCGCAGTGGGGAGCCGGATGCCTTCCCGGCCGGCGACCTCCATCTCCGACGGCTCCTCGGCGTGGCCGACGACCGCGACGCCGATGCCCGGGCCGAGGCGTGGCGACCGTGGCGGGCCTATGGCGCCATGCACCTCTGGCAGCACCCGCAGCCCGTAGGAACGACCCGCACGAACGGAACGACGACATGACGATCCTCACCCATGCCACCCCGACCCCGGCCGGCGTGCTGTGCAGCGCCTCGCGTGACGGCGTGCTCGTCGCCTGCGGCTTCGCCGACCACTGGGACGCGCTCGCCGCCCGCGTCGCCGACCGGCTCCCCGACGAGGAGTGGCGCGAGGGCGAGAGCGCGGCGAGCCGAGCGGTCGACGCCTACGTCGCCGGCGACGTCCGCGCCATCGACGCCGTCGCGGTCGACACCGGCGGCACCGAGTTCCAGCAGAAGGTCTGGGCGGCGTTGCGCACGATCCCCGTGGGTGCCACCTGGAGCTACGGCGATCTGGCCGCGGCCGTCGGCAACGTCGGGGCCATGCGGGCGGTGGGGTCGGCCAACGGCGCCAACCCGGTGTCGGTCGTCGTGCCCTGCCACCGGGTGGTGCGCGCCGACGGTTCCCTCGGCGGGTACGGCGGCGGGCTGGATCGCAAGGCGTGGTTGCTGGCCCACGAGGGTGCCCGCCTCGCATGACACCTGCGCTCTCGGCTGTGAACCACGACACATGTCACGTCGGTCGAATGTCCTGATCGTCCCGATCGGATCGTAGGGTTTCCCTGGCCACCTCCCCGGCGTCGTCGGGGCACACCCGATGGACGGTGGATGCGGACGTCGGGACACTGGGGTGGAGTCGTCGACGGAGGTCTCGCCGTGTACATGAAGCTCGGACGCTGGTGCTACCGGCACCGTGGAGTGGTCGTCGGAGCGTGGATCGCGCTCATCATCATCGTGGGGGTCGTCGGCCAGGCGGTCGGCGTCGACTTCGGTGGCGACCCCGAAGCCCCGGAGTCCGAGAGCCGCACCGGCTTCGAGATCCTCGAGGACAACTTCGACAACCCGTCGAGCGGGTTCGGCGGTTCCATCGTCATCCAGGCCGACCAGGGCGTGGACGACCCGGCGGTGCAGGCCGCGTTCGCCGAGATCTCCGACATCGCAGACCGCGTCGACGGAGTCACGGTGCAGATGCCGGGCGACCCCGGAGCGATCAACCAGATCGCCACCGAGGGCGACCAGGCCGGCAAGATCGCGTTCGCCCGGGTGGAGATCAGCGACGAGCTGACCTTCGAGGAGTCGGGCGATCTGGGTGTCGACCTCCGCGACGCAGCCGACCGCCTCGAAGGCGAGGTCGACGGCCTGCGGATCGAGATCGGCGGGGAAGCCCTCGCCGGGTTCGAGCCGCCGTCGTCGGAGGTCATCGGTCTGGCGTTCGCCATCGTCGTCCTCATCATCTCGTTCGGCTCGGTACTGGCCATGGGCCTGCCCATCGCGGTCGCCCTCGCCGGCGTGAGCCTGGGCATCACCCTCACGGGCATCATCTCCAACGTCACGGTCATGCCCGACTTCGCGACCGTCATCGGCGCCATGATCGGCCTGGGCGTGGGCATCGACTACGCGCTGTTCATCGTCACCCGCTATCGCGAGGGTCTCCACCAGGGCTACGACCCGGAGACCGCGACCGTGGCCGCGCAGGACACCGCTGGGCGCGCCGTGATCTTCGCCGGCGTCACCGTCGTCGTCTCGCTCCTCGGCCTGCTGTTGATCGGCCTCGAGTTCGTCGCCGGTCTCGGCATCGGCGCCGCCGTCACCGTGCTCTCGACGATGATCGCTTCGACGACGCTCCTTCCGGCCCTGCTCGGCTTCGCCAAGCTGCGCATCGAGGTCACGCGCTGGCGTGGCCTGATCGCCGCCGGCCTGTTGTCGCCGGCCCTGTTGGTCATCGGGCTCAACCAACCCCCGGCGATCGCCCTGGCGCTGGTGGCCCTGTCGGTCGTCACCGTCATCGCCGGGTTCTTCGTCCCCGCCCTGCGTCGTGAGGTCCCCAAGCGCACACGGAAGCCGGTCGAGGAGAGCGGCTGGTACAAGTGGAGCCACCTGATCCAGGATCGACCCTGGCCGTTCCTCATCGGCGGCACGCTCGTGCTGCTGTTCCTCGCCACCCCGCTGCTGGGCATCCGCCTCGGCTTCGCCGACGAGGGGAACTACCCCGAGGAGTCCACGACCCGCCAGGCCTACGACCTGCTCTCCGACGGCTTCGGCCCGGGGTTCAACGGTCCGTTCCTGGCCGTGACCGAGGTGGACGGTCCGGAGGGACTCGCCGACTTCGCCGCCGTCGTCCGCGCCATCGAAGCGGATCCCGGGGTGGCCGAGGTCCGTCCGTCCACCGCCGCCGGCGACCCCATCGACGGTCTCCCCAACGACTTCGAGAACCCGACGGCCGCGCAGGTCTTCGTCGTTCCCGCGTCGTCGCCCCAGTCGCTCGAGACCGAGCAGACGATCAAGCGGCTGCGCGCCGAGGTCATCCCCGCGGCCGAGGCCGGTTCGACCACCGAGATCGACACCAACCTCACCGGGTTCGTCCCGGTGTCGGTCGACTTCAGCAGCTACCTCGGCGGCCGCAGCCTGCTGTTCTTCGGTGTGGTGCTGCTCCTGTCGTTCGTGCTCCTGATGGCGGTCTTCCGGTCGCTGCTCGTGCCGCTCAAGGCCGTGATCATGAACGGCCTCTCGATCGCGGGCGCCTACGGCGTCGTGGTCGCCCTGTTCCAGTGGGGCCACCTGGGCTCGATCACCGGGATCGAGCCGGCGCCGATCGAGCCGTTCATCCCCATGATGATGTTCGCGATCGTCTTCGGGCTGTCGATGGACTACGAGGTCTTCCTCCTGTCGCGGGTGAAGGAGGAGTACGAGCGCACCGGTGACCCCAAGAACTCCGTCGCCGACGGCCTCGCCTCGACCGCTCGGGTCATCTCCGCGGCTGCGGCGATCATGGTCGTGGTGTTCGGCAGCTTCCTGCTCGAGGACGCCCGGGTCACCAAGCTCTTCGGTGTCGGTCTGAGCGTCGCGGTGTTCCTCGACGCCACGCTGGTCCGCATGCTCCTGGTGCCCGCCACCATGGAGTTGCTGGGCAAACGCAACTGGTGGATCCCGGCCTGGCTCGACAAGGTGCTTCCCCGCCTCAACGTCGAAGGGGCGCCGGACCACGCAGCGCAGCTCGCGGCGATGCAGGCAGAACGGGCCGCCGAAGGCATCGACACCGACGAGGCGCCGGTTCCCGCCGGCGTCTAGGTCGGCTGCCGGCGGGCGAGGGGTACGCCCATCTCGCCGGCCAACGAGGCCACGGTGTCGAGCGGCAGCCCGACGACGTTGCTGTGCGATCCGTCGATGGCCTCGACGAAGTCGGCGGCCAGACCCTGGATGGCGAAGGCCCCGGCCTTGTCCATCGGTTCGCCGGTGGCGACGTAGTCGGTGATCTCCCG
>JBFIHN010000376.1:0-3642 GCA_041601775.1 Acidimicrobiales bacterium | reverse complement strand
GTGCCGGAACGTGAAACCGGAGTCCATCAGCACCGACGGGAGTGCCCGCTGTGATTCGTACAGGAGGCTCTGCGCCAACTCCTTGCCCAGCAGCAGGCGGGGACCGATGCGCGGGATGGGGAAGAGGGTGGGGCGTCCCAGCTCGCGTCCCAGGGCCTTGGTGAACTCGGCGTTGCGGACGGGCGCCGGCGCGGTGAGGTCGACCGGTCCGTCGACGTCGGCGGTGAGCAGGTGGACGACGGCTCGGACGTGGTCGTCGATGGAGATCCAGCTCATCCACTGCTGGCCCGACCCGAGGCGTCCGCCGATGCCGAGCCGGAACGGGAGCAGCATCTTGGCCAACGCGCCGCCCTCGGCGGTCAGCACGATGCCGGTGCGGAGGTGCGCGGTGCGGATGCCCGCCTGCTCCGCCGGGGCCGTCGCGGCTTCCCAGGCGACGCACAGGTCCGACAAGAACCCGGTGCCGGGGGAGGACGCCTCGGTGAGCTCCTCGTCGCCGCGGTCGCCGTAGAAGCCGATGGCCGAACCCGACAGCAGCACCTTCGGGGGACGTTCGCACGCTGCGAGGGTCCGGGCGAGGAGATCGGTCGACTCGGTGCGCGACGTCACCAACACCTGCTTGCGTTCGTCCGACCACCGCTCGTCGCCGATGCCCGCTCCTGCGAGGTTCACGACGCCGTCGAGGCCTTCGAGTCCCGCGGCGTCGATCTCGCCGGCGGCCGGATCCCAGCGGACCTCCCCTGCGCCGGGGTCGCGCCGCACGAGGGGGACCACGTCGTGACCGTCCGCAGTCAACCGGCCGCGGAGCGCAGTGCCGAGTAGTCCGGATGACCCGGTGATGGCGATCCTCATGACGCATCCAAGCCTTCGTCGTTCACAGGTCGGTACGGTACCGACGCACCGTTCGGATCAACACAGGGAGCGTATTCATGATCAAGGACCTCAAGGATTTCCTGATGAAGGGCAACGTCGTCGACCTGGCCGTCGCTGTCATCATCGGCGTTGCGTTCGGCGCTGTCGTCGGCGCGATGGTCGACCACATCATCACCCCGATCATCGCCGCCGTCTTCGGCCAGCCCGACATCTCCGAGGTGCTCGCCATCGACATCGGCGACGCCACGATGCGGATCGGCGCGTTCTTCCAGGCGGTGCTCGACTTCGCCATCATCGGCACGGTGCTCTTCTTCATCGTCCGGGCCTACGAGTCGTTCCAGAAGAAGGAAGACGACGCCCCCGACGCGCCCTCCGACGAGGTCGTGCTCCTCACCGAGATCCGCGACAGCCTCCGCGCCCGCGGCTGACCGCGCCCGACAGGATCCAGACCATGACGAGCGACGAGTCCGCCGAGCCCGACCACCGGCACGGCGGACTCTCGCCTCGTCTCGTCGGCGGTGGCCTCGTCGTCGCCGCCGTCGTCGCGTTCGTGGTCCAGAACACCGACGACACCGAGGTGACGTGGCTGTTCTTCGATGTCACCCAGCCCCTCTGGATCGTCCTGGTGGTCACCGCAGCGGCGACGCTCCTCGCCGGTGAGTTGCTCTCCGGGGCGTTTCGGCGCCATCGGCGCAAAGACCGTGACTAGCCGCCGATAGAGTCCGCAACATGGCCGACATCGAGATGCCACAACTCGGCGAGACCGTCACCGAGGGCACGATCACCCGCTGGTTCAAAGCGGTGGGTGATGCCGTTGCGGAGGACGAACCGTTGTTCGAGGTGTCGACCGACAAGGTCGACTCGGAGGTTCCGTCGCCGTTGTCGGGGACGTTGAGCGAGATCTTGGTCGACGAGGGTGACACGGTCGACGTGGGAACCGTGTTGGCGCGGATCGGCGATGCCGGTGCGGCACCGGCTCCTGCGCCCGCCGCCGAGCCGGCTCCGGCTCCGGCCCCCCAGGAGGCGGCTGCGCCGGCCCCCGCTGCCCCGCCGGCCCCCGCAGTGTCGGATCGAGGGCACGCCGCAGCGTCGGTCGACACCCAGGACCAGCACTTCGACATCGTCGTGATCGGTGGCGGCCCGGGCGGGTACGCCACCGCGCTCTACGGCGCCTCCGCCGGGTTGGACATCGCGCTCATCGAGAAGAACAAGATCGGCGGCACGTGCCTCAACGTGGGGTGCATCCCCGCCAAGGAGCTCCTCGAGACGGCGGCCGTCCGCCGCACCCTCGAACATGCCGCCGACTTCGGCTTCACCGTCGGTGAGGTCGGCGTCGACTGGTCCAAGACGCTCGAGCGCAAGCAGTCGGTCGTCGACACGCTCGTCGGCGGTCTCGGCCAGCTGCTCAAGAGCCGGAAGGTCACCGTGTTCGACGGTCACGGCCGCCTCCATGGCGGACACAAGGTCAGCATCGAGGGTGGCGAGTCGGGCGAACTGACGATCTCGGGTGACTCGGTCGTGGTCGCGCCGGGGTCACTTCCCCGCACGATCCCCGGATTCGACGTCGACGGCGAGATCGTCATGACCTCCGACGAGTTCCTGTCGATGGACCCGCTGCCGTCGTCGGCCGTCGTCATCGGCGGCGGGGCGATCGGCTGCGAGTTCGCTTCGACGCTCTCCGACATGGGGGCGGACGTCACGATCCTCGAGGCGCTCCCGAAGATCCTGCCGGGCTGCGACACCGACGTGACCCGCGCCGTGCAGCAGTCGTTCAAGAAGCGTGGCATCGACGTCAAGACCGGCGTCGCGGTGACCGGACACCAGCCCAGGGACGGCGGCGGGACCACCGTGTCCTACGGCGACGGGGAGACCATCGACGTCGACGTCGTGGTCGTCTCGGTCGGTCGTCGGCCCAACACCAACGATCTCGGCCTCGACGGCACGAGCGTCTCGCTCTCCGATCGTGGCTTCGTCGAGGTCGACGAACGCTGCCGCACCGCCGAACCGGGCGTCTGGTCCGTGGGTGACTGCATCGCCACGCCGGCGCTCGCGCACATCGCGTTCGCCGAGGGGATCGTCGTGGTCAAGGACATCCTCGACGAGGACCCCGTCCCGATCGACTACGCCAACGTGCCCTGGGCGATCTACTGCCACCCCGAGGTCGCCTTCGCGGGACACTCCGAGGAGTCGGCCAAGGAAGCCGGCTTCGACGTCGTGACGTCGAAGCACCGCTGGATGGGCAACGGACGGGCGTTGATCCTCGGCCAGACCGAAGGCGTCGTGAAGATCATCGCCGAGAAGCAGGACGACGGCACCGGCGGACGGATCCTCGGTGTCCACCTCTGTGGACCGTGGGCCACCGAACAGCTCGGCCAGGGCTACCTCGCCGTCAACTGGGAGGCCACGGTCGACGAGGTGGCGCACTTCATCCAGCCGCACCCCACGCTCTCGGAGCTCTTCGGCGAGTCCGTTCTCGCCATGACCGGCCGCTCCCTCCACGGATAAGGAATTCGCACATGGCTGATGTCGAGATGCCACAACTCGGTGAGACCGTCACCGAGGGCACGATCACCCGCTGGTTCAAAGCGGTGGGTGATGCCGTTGCGGAGGACGAACCGTTGTTCGAGGTGTCGACCGACAAGGTCGACTCCGAGGTTCCGTCGCCGTTGTCGGGGACGTTGAGCGAGATCTTGGTCGACGAGGGTGACACGGTCGACGTGGGAACCGTGTTGGCGCGGATCGGCGATGCCGGTGCGGCACCGGCTCCTG
>JBFIHN010000375.1:0-3647 GCA_041601775.1 Acidimicrobiales bacterium | reverse complement strand
TGGACAGCACCGACGACGCCGACGGTGACGGACTCTGCGCCGATGTCGACAACTGCCCGCTCGTCGCGAACCCCGGACAGATCGACTCCGATGGCGATGGAATCGGCGACGTGTGTGACGATTGCCCGCCCGCGCGCGGCGGCGACGACGATCGAGACGGTGTCTGCGGCGACGTCGACAACTGTCCCACGGTCCTCAACCCGACGCAGATCGACACCGACGGGGACGGTGAGGGCAACGGCTGTGATGACGACGACGACAACGACGGTCTGAGCGATGCGCTGGAACGCAGCATCGGGTCGAACCCGCTGGCGACGGACTCCGACGGTGACGGGCTCGACGACGCGCTGGAGTACAACATCATCGGGACGAGCCCCGTGCTCACGGACACGGACTCCAACGGCGTCCTCGACGGCGACGAAGACGCCGACGGCGACGGGCTCACGAACCTCGAAGAGGTCGCGGCGGGCACGAATCCGGTCGTCCCGGACACCGACGGCGACGGCCTGCCCGACGGCAGCGAGCGCACGGTTTCGACGAATCCGCTGCTTGCGGACACGGACGGCAACGGGACCAACGATGGCGACGAGGACTTCGACGGTGACGGCCTGACCAACACCGACGAGATCGTGCTGTACGGCACGAACCCGGCGGCGTCGGACACCGACGGCGACCAGCTCGCCGACGGCGACGAGGTCACGATCGGCACCGACCCGCTGATCCCGGACAGCGATGGCGACGGTGTGCTCGACGGGCGCGACAACTGTCCGCTGACCCCCAACGCGGCGCAGGACGACGCCGACGGCGATGGGATCGGCGACCTGTGCGACGACGTGATCGTGATGCCGGACATGGGGGCCGACATGGGTGCTCCCGACCTCGGCGTGCCCGACGTCGGCGCGCCGGAGGAAGACTTCGGCACGGACACCGGTGGTGGCCCGAGCCTCACGCCGCAGGGTGGCGGAGCCGGATGCTCGTCCGTGGCCGGCGGGCCTGGTAGCGCGCTCATCCTGCTGCTCGCCGCGTTCGGACTCGGACGCCGCAGACGGCTCGGAGCCTAGTTCAGACGCTTGGTCGCGAGAATTTCGGCGAGCTCTTCGCGGTGGATCTTGGCGTTGTGTCGACGGTCCACCGGGAACGACTCGTGAAAGAACACGTGTTCGATCGTGGTCGTGAGCTCGGTGGTGCGTGCGAGCTCGAGCATCTCGTCGCGGAACGCCGCTTCGGCGGCCGGAGTGCGCGGATACTTGCCCGGTTCCGGCTCGATGAAGATCGCAGGGACGACTGACCCGTTGGGTGCGAACCCGACCAGCGCGGACCGGTAGACATCGGCGTGGTCGTTGAAAATCGCCTCGCACGGCACCGTGAACATCGTGTCGGTGTCGGTCACGACGCGGTGGGCCTTGCGCCCGCAGAACCACAGCCTTCCTTGCTCGTCGAAGTACCCGAGGTCCCCCATGCGGTGCCAGAAGGTGCCGGTTTCGACGCCCGCGATCTTCGAGAGAGCGTCGTGTTCGGGGCGATTGTCGTAACCGCGGGTGACCATCGGCCCCTGCACACAGATCTCGCCAATTTCCCCCGGCGGCAACACCTCGACGTCGGTCCAAGCCGCCAGCGCGTTGTCTGAGATCGCGATGATCTTCACATCGACCTCGGCGACCGTCGCGCCGACGCAGATGCCCATGCCCAGCCGGCTCAGGGCCGCGGTCTGCGCGAGCACCTCCTCGCTCGAGATCGAGGCCACGGGCAACGACTCGGTCGCGCCGTAGGGCGTGTGCACGCAGCCGTTGGGCATGATGCGCTCCCAGCGCTCCATGAGGTTGGGGGGGATCGCGGCGCCAAACATCAGCATGCGCTCCAGCGAATCGAGCTGGATGTCGTTCGCCTCACAGTAGCGCGCCACGATCGTCCAGATCGCCGGCGAGCCGAAGCCCATCGTCGCCCCGAAGTCCTGGATCGCCTCGACGAGGTGCGCCGGATTGAGTTCGGCGGGTTTGGCGGGGTCCATGTCCGGAATCACGCACGTCGTGCCCATCGCGACGCTGAACAGCGCGAACAGCGGGAACGCCGGCACCGCCACCTCGCCGGGTCGGATGTCGTAGATGCGCTGGATCGCCTGGACCTGCCCGTCAAAGATGCCGTGCGTATAGAGCACGCCCTTCGGTGGCCCCGTCGATCCGGATGTAAACAGAATCGCTGCGAGGTCGTCACGAGTCGTCGGACGCGGCTCGAACGGACCGGCGTCGGGGCGCGAGATCGCCTGCAACCACAACGCGCCGGTCCACCAGTTGGGTCGCGTGCAGACCGAGGTCTCGACCGTCGCGAACTGCCTGCGGAACAGCCGTTTCGCGACGAACGCAGCGGGGATACCGATCATTCGTTTCGGACGGGAACTCGCGATACAGGCGAGGAACGACGATCGACCCATGCCCGGGTCGATCAGGATCGGGACCGCACCGATCTTGAACAACGCGAACGTCAGCGCGATGAGCTCGAGCCCCTGCCGCACCATCAGCAGCACCCGATCGCCACGTTCGAAGCCCGCATCCACCAGCCCGTGGGCGTAGGCGTCGCACAGCTCGTCGAGCTGGCGGAACGTCAGGTGCGCATACTTGCGTTGTCCCAGCCGGGTGTGGTCCTCCGGCATCACGACCGCGGCGCGGTGTGGTGCCTCAGCGGCTTTCTCGGGGAGGTAGGCGGCGATGTTGAACGTTGTTTCCGTCATGCCCGATGCACTACCAGCGCGCCGCATCGCAGGCAACGCCGCACGCGTTTCCGGGCCCGCACTGGAACAAATCTCGTCGCGTGGTATCTAAGACTGACGTGATGAAACGACACCTACCCATACTTCTCCTCTCGTTGGCCCTGTTTGGCTGTTCTGGTGCGCAGAAGCGCAACGGCCAGAACCCGTCGGAGGTTGTAAACCTCGACCCGATGCTCGTGCGGCCCGGCGACGGGCCCAACGAGTCCATCGACGTCAACGACCTGTTCGACCGCGCCTATCGCGCGTTTTCGAACCGCATGTACGAGGACGCGACGCGGGATTACGAAACGATCCTGCGCTACTTCCCCGACAGTCGCTTCTACCTGCCGTCGCTGTACAACGCGGGGCTCGCCTACGAGAAACTGAAGCAGTGGAGCGACGCGACGCGGGTCTACCGCAAGATCGTGACGGAGTTCCCCCAGAACGAAGAGACGACTGACGCGTACTACCGCCTCGTCGTGGCGCTCGAGGCCCTCGAGGAATACCAGGAGATCGTGGACCTCATGACGGAGGTCCTGCTGCGGCCCCACGTGAACACGTTCGACCGCATCGAGGCCCACGTGCGCCGCGGCAACGCGCTGCTCGCGCTGAATGACTACGAAGGCGCGGCGGACGGGTTTCGCAACGCGCTCGCGATCAACGAGCGCGCCGAGCCTGAGGAGCGGCTGGCGGAAGACGCGCACTTCATCGTGCAGTCGTACTTTGGGATCGGACGCGCCTACCACCAGATGGTCGATGCGATCCCGCTGGTCTTGCCTCCGGAGCGCATGGGCAAAGACCTTCAGCGCAAGGCCGAGCTCTTCATGACGTCCCAGGTCAACTACATCCGCGCCCTCGGACGCCACCACCCGACGTGGTCGATGGCCGCCGGCTACATGATCGG
>JBFIHN010000374.1:0-3653 GCA_041601775.1 Acidimicrobiales bacterium | reverse complement strand
GCTGCTCCGCCGTCCGGGCATGGACGGCGACCGCCGCGGCTCCTGCGTCTTCGGCCATGCGCCCGGCCACCAGCCACGTCCGGTGTTCGTCGTTCAGGCCGACGCGCATCTTCACGGTGAGCGGGACGTCGCCGGCGGCGTCGACGGCTGCGGCCACGACGGCGCCGAAGAGACGGGGGCGCACCGGCAGCGCCGCCCCACCGCCGTGACGGGTGATCTTGCGGGCCGGGCAGCCGAAGTTCAGGTCGATGTGGTCCACGCCGACCTCGGCGATGACCCGCCGCACCGCCTCGCCCATGACCGCCGGGTCGGTGCCGTAGAGCTGGATCGAGCGGATGGGCTCGTCGGGGGCGAAGCGGGCGATGTCGAACGTGCGCTCGTTGCCCTCGACGACCGCCCGGGCGCCCACCATCTCGCTCACGTAGAGCGCGGCGCCGAACCTGCGACACAGGGCTCGGAACGCGCCGTTCGTCACCCCGGCCATGGGGGCGAGGACGACGGGCGGATCGGCGCGCAGCGGCCCGATCTGCAGCGGGGAGAACCCTGGAGGCGGCACGGTCATGTCCGCACCAGTCTGGTGGCGGCGCAGCCGAGACCCCAACCAGGCATCCTTGAGGTCGTGGAGGTCCGCTCCGATCGCACCCATCACTTCGACCGGTCCGCGGTCGAGGTGTGGGACGCGCTCACCCGGACCGAGGACTACCGCCGCTGGTGGCCGTGGCTCCGGCGCCTCGACGGGGCGGCCCTCGAGGCCGGTGCCCGGTGGCAGTGCACGGTCCAGCCGCCGCTGCCGTACGCGCTCCGGTTCACGATCGAGATCGGCGAGGTCGACGAGCGGTCGCGTGTCACCGCGTCGGTGCACGGCGACATCCGCGGTCGGGCGGAACTCACGTTGTGCGACGTGCCGGACGGGTGCGACGTCCGGTTGGCCTCGGTGCTGGAGCCCGCGCACCGCGGGCTCCAGGTCGTCTCCACGCTGGCGCCGCTGATGGCTCGGTTCGGCCACGACTGGATCGTCCGGACCGGCCTGGACCAGTTCCGGGCTCGGGAGTGGTGAGGGCGGGGCGTCAGGCGATGCGCCGGGCCAGCGTCCGAACGGCGCTCCCGTCCTGGAAGAGGTCGCCACCGTCGTCGAGCATGGCGAGGTAGTCGTCGTCCTTGGCGACGGCTTCGGCCCCGGCGTCGACGGCTGCCGCGCTGTCGTAGAGGTCGAGCCAGCGCAGTTCGCCGAAGCCGCCGTAGCTCGACGTGCACACCAGGACCGACGAGTGGGTCAGGGCAGCATGTCGGTCGGCGATCTCGACCGCCCACGCCCCCGCCTTGGCGAGCTTGCCCTCCGACGGGAGGGCCGAGGTCACCTCGGCGTAGGAGCCCACGGCCGGGCGGCTGTACTCACCTCCCGTGGTGTGGACCATCCGCAGCAAGGAGTCCTCGCCCGGCGTCGTCACCCAGTCGGCGGCCTTGGCCTGGTGGTCGAGGAAGTCCGGGTCGGTGCCGAGGGTGTCGAACGCCGACTCGAGCGTCGTCATGTTCTCGACCAGGGTGCTCCACGCCAGCGTGCCCAGTGGCCCGCCGAACATCCCCTGCCACAACGACACGTCGAGGTCGGTCGCGTGGTTGACCCGCTCGGTGATGTCCATCGCCCACGGGATCACCTCCTGCGTCGGACCCTCGAACGTCACCATTCGTTGAAAGATGATCATGGCTCTCGTCCTTCTCGTCGCGGTCGGGTCGATCCCGACCCTCGTTCCACACTCCGCTCGCGCGTGCCGGCTGTCTCCGCCGTAGATCGTCCATCCGGTCCGCAAATGGTCACCGCCTCGTCGCCGTGCGGGTCGATCAGGCATCGGGGCAACGGTGCGGAGGCCGCCGCGCGCGCTGCGTGAAGGCACGCTCCATTCGGGGAGACCCCGGGGCTGGTGGCAGGCTCCCGGCGTGATCCTCGTCGACGCCACCGACCTCCGCGTCGCCCGACCCGACCGGGTGCTCTTCGAAGACCTCTCGGTCACGATCTCGTCCGGCGACCGCATCGCGGTGGTGGGGGTGAACGGCACCGGCAAGTCGACCCTGCTCGGTGCGCTGGCCGGCTCCCGGCCGCCCGAGGACGGGACCATCCGCCGCGGACAAGGTGCCCGGGTCAGCCATCTCGACCAGGACGCGCCGCTGCCCGCGGGCACGATCGCCAGCGTCACCGGCGACCGCTGGGAAGCCGCCGCGGTACGCGACCGGCTCGGTCTCGCCGGCCTCGACGACCGCCCGACCGACCAGCTCTCCGGGGGGCAGATCAAGCGCGTGGCGTTGGCCCGGGCGCTGCTCACCTGTGGCCCGCCCGGTGGTGGCCCGCCCGACGACGCCGACCTGTTGATCCTCGACGAGCCGACCAACCACCTCGACGTGGCCGCGATCGCGTGGCTCGAGGAGTGGCTGGCGTCGTACAAGGGCGGCCTGGTGCTGGTCACCCACGACCGGCACGTCCTCGACCGGGTCACCACCCGGATCCTCGAACTCGACCGCGGTGCCGCCCATGTGCACGAGGGCGGATACGCGGGCTACCTCGAGGCCAAGGCCGAGCGGGCCGATCGTGCGGCGTCGAGCGAGGCCAAGCGCCGCAACCTGGCCAAGGTCGAGTTGGCGTGGCTCCGGCGCGGCGCTCCGGCCCGCACCTCGAAGCCGAAGGCCCGGATCGAGTCGGCCGAGGCGTTGGTGAAGGGAGGCCCGCGCGACGACGACATCCGTGGCACACCGATGGAGCTCCATCTCGGGACACCGCGCCTGGGCGACCGGGTGATCGAGGCCCACGGTCTGGCGGCCCGCGTCGACGGCCGCACCCTCTTCGAGGGTCTCGACGTCGACCTCGACCCGCGCGACCGACTGGGCATCGTCGGACCGAACGGGGCGGGCAAGACCACCCTGTTGCGGATCCTCGCCGGAACCCGGGCACCGGACGAGGGCACGGTCGAGACCGGCCCCACGGTCCGTCTGGCGCACTTCAGCCAGGACGCGGCCGAACTCGACCCGTCGATCCGGGTGCGCGACCTCGTCACCGGTGGCAAGAAGGAGGTGTCGTGGGAGGACACCGCGCTGATGGAGCGCTTCTGGTTCGACGGGGACGCCCAGTGGGCGCCGGTCGGGACGCTGTCCGGTGGTGAGCGCCGACGGCTGCAGCTGCTGCTCGCGTTGATGACCAAGCCCAACGTCCTGCTCCTCGACGAGCCGACCAACGACCTCGACCTCGACACCCTGCGGATCCTCGAGGACCACCTCGACGAGTGGCCCGGTGCCCTGGTCGTGGTGTCCCACGACCGGGCGCTGCTCGAGCGCACCGTGGTCGACGTGATCGAGATCGACGGCAGCGGCAACGCCGGCCGCCGTCCCGGTGGTGTCGCTGCCCACCTGGCCGACGTGCAGAAACGTCGCGGTCGGGGCAAGAGCACGACGACCGACGCGCCGGCATCCAAGGCCAAGACGCCCCGGAACCGACCGGCCGAGACGTCGGGACGATCGCCGTCGACGGTGCGGCGCGAGCTCAACATCGCCGAACGCGAGCTGGCGAAGGCGACCAAGGTCGTCGACGCGTTGTCGGTCCGCCTCGAGGCCGCCATCGGCGACCACGAGGCACTCGCCGACCTGGGTCGTCAGATGGCCGCGGCCCG
>JBFIHN010000373.1:0-3662 GCA_041601775.1 Acidimicrobiales bacterium | reverse complement strand
TCCGCTCCATTGCCCTACATTGCGCGCTGTGGCTCTCCTCATCGTCCGTCACGCCCATGCCGGTGATCGCAGATCGTGGTCGGGCGACGACCGTCTGCGGCCGTTGAGCGAACGGGGGCAGAAACAGGCGGCTGCACTGGCGTCCGCGCTGGCCGGCTACGAACCCCACCGCATCCTCACGTCTCCGACCGAACGGTGCCGCCAGACGGTCCAACCTCTCGGCGCCGCAGTCGACGTGCCCGTCGAGGACGACGATCGGCTCTTCGAAGGCCCCAGGACCTCCCACATCGGTTCCCTGCTCGACGATGCCGCCCGCAAGAAGACCACGGTCCTGTCCAGCCACGGCGACGTGGTCCCGGCGCTGCTCCACGAACTCGAGCAGCGAGGGATGAGCCACGACGACCGGCTGGTGTGGCAGAAGGCCTCGGCCTGGGTCATCGAGTACTCGAAGTCCCGGGGCTGGGGCGTCGGCCGCTATCTGGCGCCACCCTCGGGGCGCTAACCGGGAAGCGGGTCCTCGCCGGCCTCGACCGCAGCACGCACTCGTTCGGCCGCGGCTCGCTGGTCGTCGGGAGCATCTGCCTCGTCGAACGTCGCCAGGTCGGCCAGCGCCCCCTCGACATCGCCCACGTGCGCCAGGAGCGCGGCCCGGAAGACGTAGCCGGCGGTGAGCGAAGGGTCTGCGTCGAGACCGGAGTCGAGCAGCACCCGGGCCTCGTCCGACAGCCCGGTGCGGGCGAGCAGCCACCCGAGGTAGATGTTGGCCGACGCATTGCCCGGATCGACGGCGAGCACGTCTCGGTAGCAGGTCAGTACGTCCACCGGAGCCAGTGCTCCGCTCACGTCGCCGCTGATGCATTCGTCGAGCGCGGCCTCGACGATCACCGGGACGAACTGGTCGGCCAGTGACCGCTCCTCGTCCGACGGCTCGTTCTCGTAGAACGTCGCCAGGTCCGCGACCGCACCCGCGGCATCGTCGATCCGCGATCGGGCGCTGGCCCGGAACACGTACGGCGAGGTCGCTCCCGGGTCGAGTTGGATGGCCGAGTCGAGGTCGGCGACACCGTCGTCGATGGCGAACTCACGCACCTGCAACCACCCGCGGAAGGTGAGCACCCGGACGTTGCCCGGCAGCGACTCGAGGATCTCGGAGTAGCAGGCGAGCGCCTCGTCGGCATCGCCCGCCTGTTCGAGCGCCAGGCAGTCGTCGGCCCGAGACGAGGCAGCAGCCACGTCGAGTCCGGTCAGTCCGGCCGAGCCCCGGCTTCCCGAGGACTGGGCCACCAGCACCCCGGCGAGCACCGCGGCCACGGCCACGGCCCCCACCACGAGGAGCCGTCGGCCGATCGGCAGCGACGGACCGGAAGCGTCGATGGCCTCACGGTCTGCCTCGATCGCCCGCAGGACCTCGGCGGCACGGGTCGTGTAGTCCGCGGTCAGGGTGCGGTGGTCGACCTCGTCGATGTCCCCGGCGGCGAGCTCGCGGTCGAGGTCCGCGAGCGACCGCAGCAGGAAGTCTCGTTCCTCTGCCAACGAGGCGAGCGCATCAGGGCCGAGTCGCACGTCGTGCCTCTTCGACGAGGTCGCGGTCCGCTGCGGACACCTCGTGGTCCGGCGGCGTCCGCCAGCTGCGGAACACGGCGACCAGGCCGCCGAGCGCACCGACGAAGAGCGCGACCGGGAGGAACCAGACCAGTCCGGCGACGCCGGTCTTCGGCGGGGTCAGCAACGAGTCGGGATAGCGGCCCACGACGTAGTCGCGGATCTCGTCGTCGGTCTGCCCCGCTTCGATGCGTCGGGCGATCTCGGTGCGGATGCTGCGGGCCGCGGTCGCGTTCGAGTCCGCGATCGACTGGCCCTGGCAGGTCGGGCACTTGATGCCCTCGGCCAGTCCACGCGCCCGCTCCGCGGACGACTGGGGGCCGGAGTCGCCGACGGCGGCGACGACCAGGCCGCCGACCAAGAGCGCGACCAGCAACAGCCAGGGCCAACGCGCACGGCTGAGCCCGCTCACCGGTAGGCCTCCTGGGCCTCGGCGAGCACCTGGTCGAGACCGCTCGACGTCACGCCGCCGATCAGCTTGGTCACCACGACCCCGTCCGGGCCGATGAGGTACGACTCGGGAACACCCGCCACGCCGTAGTCGAGGGCGATGCGGCCGTCGGGGTCCTCGACGACGGGCCACTCGCCCCCGTTGTCCGAGAAGAACTGCCGGACCGATGCGGTCGACGCGTCGTAGACGACCGAGATCACCGAGGCATCGCCGGCCGAACGGTGTCGTTGCTCGAAGTTGACCAACTCGGGATGCTCGGCGACACACGGGGTGCACCACGTGGCGAAGAAGTTCACGATCACGAATCCGCCGCTCGACGCCGCCAGGTCGTAGGCCTCGCCGGCGATGGTCTCGCCCACGATCGGTGGCGCCTGTCGCCCCAACAGCGGCGACGACACCGAGCGCGACCCGGAGTCCTCGCTCGTGGCGAGCACGAAGATGAACGCGAGCATCACGAACAGCACCGGGATCGCGACCCAGACGCCCAGTCGACGTCTCATGAGACGGTCACCTCGGCTCGGGGCGCATCGTCGGGTTGCGGCTCGTGCACGAACTCCGACGTCGGCTGCGTGGGACGACGTCGACGTCCGGGGAAGGCGGCGAACGCCGTGCCGATCGCCATCATGGCGCCGCCGATCCACAGCCAGGTCACCAACGGCTGGAGGACGACGCGGATCACTGCAGGGTCGTCTCCCTCCGGGATCTCGAGCAACGTCAGGTAGACGTCCTCGACGAGGCTCGTCGACACCGACGGCTTGCCGATGGACTGTCCACCGAAGGCGAAGAGCTCGATGCCCGGGCGGTACACCGCGCCCCCGTCGATCCGGACGAGCGCCGACGTCGTCGTCTTCTCGGCGCTCTCGACCACCTCGATGCCCTCGTAGACGAGCGTGTGGCCGCCGACCGTGGCGACGTCACCGGGCGAGAGCCGCAGCTCGGTCTCGGTCACATAGGACTGCGACGCCGCGAACGCCACTGCGATGACGACCACGCCGAGGTGGACGATCATGCCGCCGTTGGTCCGCCCGACCAGGCCACGCCAGCCCTGCCTGCGGGTGGCGAGCACGATCTGACGCAGAGCGGCGCCGCCGGCGAAGGCGCCGAGACCGAAGGCGAGGACCGGGGCCAGGCCGCGGGACCCGGTGACCACCGTCGCCACCACGGCGGCGACGCCGGCCGCCGCCGGCCAGAACAGCCGGACGCGGAGCAGTTCCTCGGAGGCCTTGCGCCACGGCAGGACCGGTGCCACCGCCATCAAGAACAGCAACAGCAGCCCGATCGGCATGGTCATCCGGTTGAAGTACGGGACACCGACCGACAGGCGGTCGTCGGAGATCGCCTCGACGATCAGCGGGAACACCGTCCCGAGCAGCACGACGAACGCGAACGCGGCGAACAGGACGTTGTTCGCCAGGAACGCTCCCTCGCGCGAGATCGGCGAGTCGATGCGTCCCGGGGCTCGCAGACGATCGCCCCGCCAGCCGATCAGGCCGACGGTGACGAGCACCACGGTCGCGAACATCGCGAGCAACCACGGCCCGATCTGCGACTCGCTGAACGCGTGCACCGAATCGATGACACCCGACCGGGTGAGGAACGTGCCGAGGAT
>JBFIHN010000372.1:0-3665 GCA_041601775.1 Acidimicrobiales bacterium | reverse complement strand
TGCGATCGGCGCTGGTCCGACATGCCCAACGATCGCCCGTCGCCGCCAGTGCGGTGCTCGAGCTCATCCGACGGACCGATGCATCGCTGCAACCGTTCCGTCGAGCACTCGCCAGCTCACCCGTCGCCACCGTCGACGGCGCGGCCGATGCCCGCCCGGGGCTCGTCGACCTGCTCTGTGTCGCCGCCGTTCTCGACGAGATCGGCGAACTCCTCGCCGCCTGGGCGAACGACCGGGCGGCGATCCCGCCTCCGACCGATGCGGTGGACCGCCTCGCAGCACGCGCGTTCGGCATGCTCGCCGAGCTCGGCGTCCCGCGGGAGACCCGTCCGCCCCGACGGGACAGCTGAGCCGCTGCCGATCAGAGCGAATCGTTGCCGAGCGTCACCAGGAGCACCGCTCGGCCGAGGCCGGACGCGTCGCCGATCGGCTCGATCGTCGCGTCGGCCACCCCGAGGTCGAAGACGAGGCGGATGGCCTCGGCGCAGTAGCCGGGGAGGTATTCGATGGTCGTCCCCGGCCGGATCGTCGCGTTCCCCGGCTGCACCGTCGTGTAGCCGACACCGTCGAGGCGATCGGTGTTGGCGCCGGCATGCCCTCCCCGGGGCGTGCCGTTGAGGACCAGCACCGTCGAGACCGCTCGGTCGCGCATGGCCGCCGCGCCGCGATCGTCGTCCTCGCATCCCGTCGGTGCCGGCGCGCCATCGACCGACGACGCACGCAGCGCCTCGGTCGTGGTGGTCGTCGCCTCGGTCGTGGTGGTCGTCGTGGCCGACGGCGCCGACACCCGATCGTCACCGTCTCCGTCATCGATGGACGCGAACGCCGCCGCCAGGAGCAGGAGGCCGAGCAGGACCGCGAAGACCACCATCGACCGCGACCGCTCTTCGAACGTCGGACGCCAGTGGCCGTCGGTGCCGACGTCGACCCACACACCGCCGTCCCACGGCTCGCCGTCGGCGGGCCGCTCACGGCGCGACGCCCCGGAGTCTGATGGAGTCTCGGGCACTGGCGCGATCCTGCCATCTCCGCCACCGTCAACCGTGGACGCCCGTCGGCACGGGGGTCACCGCTCGCCACGATCTACGCTACGTAGGATAAATCGGGCAGAATCGTGACCGGAATCCGCAACTGCCGAGGAGACGCACCATGTCCGTCCACACCCCCGACGTCGAACACCTCGACGTGTTGGTCGTCGGTGCCGGCCTCTCCGGCATCGGTGCCGGTCACTACCTCCAGACCGACTGCCCGTGGGCGTCGTACGCCATCTTCGAGGCCCGAGACGCCATCGGCGGCACCTGGGACCTGTTCCGGTACCCCGGCGTGCGCTCCGACTCCGACATGTACACGCTCGGCTATTCGTTCCGTCCGTGGGACAGCGACAAGTCCATCGCCGACGGCGCCGCCATCCTCGACTACATCCGCGAGACCGCCGCAGTCGAGGGCATCGACCGCCACATCCGTTTCAACCACCGGATCACCCGCGCCGACTGGTCGACCCCCGACGCCCGATGGAGCATCACCGCAGAACGCACCGACGTCGAGAGCGGCATCACCGAGGAGATCCACCTCACCTGCGGCTTTCTCTTCTCGTGCTCGGGCTACTACCGCTACGACCAGGGCCACCAGCCCGACTTCGCCGGCCTGTCCGACTTCGGCGGCGTCGTCGTCCACCCCCAGCAGTGGCCGGACGACCTCGACTACGCCGACAAACGCGTCGTGGTCATCGGCAGCGGGGCCACCGCCGTGACCCTGATCCCGTCGATGGCGGACGAGGCGGCGCACGTGACCATGCTCCAGCGCTCCCCCACCTACATCATGGCGTTGCCGGCGATGAACCCCCTCGTGAACGTGCTGCGGAAGGTGTTGCCGAAACGGCTCTCCGGTCCGGTCGTCAAGTGGTTCAACGCACTGATGACCCAGGGCTCCTACCGCTTCAGCCAGCGGCACCCCGGCGCCGCCCGCAAGGCGATCCGTGCGCTGGTCAAGGCCCAACTGCCCACGGGCTACGAGGTCGACGTCCACTTCAAGCCCACGTACGACCCGTGGGACCAGCGACTGTGCCTCGTCCCCGACGGCGACCTCTTCAAGGCCATCAAGCGCGGCGACGCGTCGGTGGTGACCGACCAGATCGAGACCTTCACGGCCGACGGCATCCGCCTGCAGTCGGGTGCCGAACTCCCTGCCGATGTCGTCGTCACCGCGACCGGCCTCGAGCTGCTGTTCCTCGGCGGCATCGAAGCCAGCGTCGACGGAGCACCGCTCGACCTCCCGAACAAGCTCACCTACAAGGGGATGATGCTCGAGGACGTCCCCAATCTCGCGATCGCCATCGGCTACACGAACGCCTCGTGGACGCTCAAGTGCGACCTCACCTGCCAGTACGTGACCCGCCTGCTCGACCACATGCACACGACCGGCCTCCGCCAGTGCACCCCGGAGAACCGTGACGCCTCGGTCACCGCGGCCCCGTTGCTCGGGTTGTCGTCGGGCTACGTCACCCGCTCCATGGACAAGTTCCCCAAGCAGGGGTCGCGGTTCCCCTGGCAGGTCAAGCAGAGCTACCTGGCCGACTACCGCGCCCTCAAGCGCAGCGACATCCGCGACGAGGCCATGCAGTTCACGAATCCGGCGCCGGCCAACGAACCGGCGACGGTCTGACCGACGCCCGACCGTCGTCCCGCCGACCGATCTTGACCCGTGGGTCAAGACTGTGGTTTCGTCGTTCCATGACGATCACGGGGGATCCTGGAACGGATGACGCGCGCCTGGACCGCGACGCGATCCATGCGCGGTACCGCGCCGAGCGCGACAAGCGTCTCCGCCAGGACGGCAACGAGCAGTACATCGAACCAGTGGGCACCTTCGCCCACTACCTCGAGGACCCGTACGTCACCGCGACCCCACGCGAGCCACTCACCGACGAGGTCACCGTGGCCTTCATCGGCGGAGGATTCGCCGGACTGGTGACCGGCGCTCGCCTCAAGGAAGCCGGCGTGGACGATGTCCGCATCATCGAGAAGGGCGGTGATTTCGGTGGCACCTGGTACTGGAACCGTTATCCCGGCGCCCAGTGCGACACGACCTCGTTCGTGTACATGCCGCTGCTCGAGGAGACCGGCCACATGCCGAGCGAGAAGTACGCGCATGCGCCCGAGATCCTCGAGCACTGCCAGCGCATCGGCAAGCACTTCGGTCTCTACGACAACGCCGTCTTCTCGACCGAGGTGACCGACGTCCGCTGGGACGACGCCGCCTCCCGCTGGATCATCGAGACCAACCGCGGCGACCGGATGCGAGCCAAGTACGTCTGCATGGGCACCGGGCCGCTCCACCGTCCCAAGCTGCCCGGCATCCCCGGGATCGAGACCTACACCGGGCACAGCTTCCACACCAGCCGTTGGGACTACGACTACACGGGCGGCGATCCCGCGGGCGCGCCGATGGAACACCTCGCCGACAAGCGGGTCGGGATCATCGGCACCGGCGCCACGTCGGTGCAGTGCATCCCGCACCTCGCCCGGGCGTGCGGGTCACTCCACGTCTTCCAGCGCACGCCGTCGTCGATCGACGTCCGCGACAACCGGCCGACCGACCCCGACTGGTTCGAGAACGAGGTGTTCGAGCCCGGTTGGCAGGAGAAGTGGCTGATGAACTTCACCACG
>JBFIHN010000371.1:0-3673 GCA_041601775.1 Acidimicrobiales bacterium | reverse complement strand
GTCCCCGTGCCCATGGCCAGCCCGAGGTCGGCGCTGGCGAGTGCCGCGGCATCGTTCACGCCGTCGCCCACCATCGCCACCACGGCGCCATCCTCCTGCAGCCGGCGGACGACGTCGACCTTGTCCTCGGGGAGGACCTCGGCGATCACGTCGTCGATGCCGACCTGCGCCGCGACGGCACGAGCCGCTCGTTCGTTGTCGCCGGTGACCAGGACCGGTCGCAGCCCCAGGGCGACGAGCTGTGCGACCGCGTCGACCGAGGTGTCCTTGACGGTGTCGGACACAACGAGCACACCGCGGGCGGCGCCGTCCCACCCCACGAGGACCGGCGTCCGGCCGTCGGCCTCGGCCGCGTCCTTCGCTCGTCGGAGCCCGGGGTCGAGGTGCATGGCCCAGTCGGTGAGGAAGCGCTCGCGCCCGGCGATGACGGCATGGCCGTCGACCACGCCCTGGACGCCGAGTCCCTGGGTGTTGGCGAAGGACTCGACCGGGGCGAGTTCGATCCCGCGCTCGACGGCACCGGCGGCGATCGCTCGGGCGATGGGATGCTCGCTGGCGTCCTCGAGGGACCCGGCCAGGCGGAGGACCTCGTCGACGGAGGTGCCATCGCCGGCGACCACGTCGGCCAACGCCATGCGGCCGGTCGTGACCGTGCCGGTCTTGTCGAGGACGATGGTGTCGACCCGACGCGTGGACTCCAGGACCTCGGGGCCCTTGATCAGGATGCCGAGTTGTGCGCCACGGCCGGTACCGACCATCAGTGCCGTGGGCGTCGCCAGTCCCAGGGCGCAGGGACACGCGATGATCAGGACCGCGACGCCGGCGGTGAAGGCCACCGCAGCGCTGTCGCCCGATGCTGCCGTGAGCCAGAAGCCGAGCGTGGCCACGGCCAGCGTGATGACCACCGGGACGAACACGGCGGAGACCCGGTCGGCCAGGCGCTGGACCGGTGCCTTCCCGGACTGGGCGTCCTCGACCAGCCTGGCGATCTGGGCGAGCGCGGTGTCGGAGCCGACCCGGGTGGCCCGGACGACCAGCCGACCTCCGGCGTTGACGGTGGCGCCGGCCACGTCGTCGCCCGGCGCGGCCTCGATGGGCACGCTCTCACCGGTGAGGAGGGAGGCATCGATGGCCGAGCTGCCTTCGATGATCGTGCCGTCGGTGGCGATCTTCTCGCCCGGTCGCACGATGAACTCGTCGCCGACCTGGAGGTCGTCGATCGGGACCCGTACCTCTGCACCGTCGCGGAGGACCGCGACGTCCTTTGCGCCGAGTTCGAGGAGCGCGCGCAGTGCTGCACCGGAGCGGCGCTTGGCCCGGCTCTCGAAGTACCGGCCGGCCAGGATGAACACGGTGACTCCTGCGGCGACCTCGAGATACACCTGGCCGTCGCCGGCGTTGCGTTCTGCCGTCCACGAGAAGCCGTGGGTCATGCCGATCTCTCCGGCCGTGCCCAGGAACAGCGCATACAGCGACCAGCCGGTGGCGGCGATGACGCCCACGGAGATGAGCGTGTCCATGGTGGCTGCCGCATGCTTGGCGTTCGCCCAGGCCGCACGGTGGAAGGGGAGCGCACCCCAGGTGACGACCGGCGCCGCGAGCGTGAGCGAGAGCCACTGCCAGCCGTCGAACTGCAGCGCGGGGAACATCGCCAGCACGATCACCGGGAGTGCGAGTGCGAGCGACACCTGCAGCCGATTCCGTAGCGCTGCGGTCTCGTCGTCGGCCGTGTCGGCCGTGTCGGCCGTGTCGGGCGTCGTCGGAGCCGCCGGTGGTCGGGCCGTGTAGCCGGCAGCCTCGACCTGTTCGACCAGGTCGTCCACGGTGATGCCGGCGGGCAGGGAGACCGTCGCCTTCTCCGTGGCGTAGTTCACCGTGGCGGTGACGCCGTCGAGCTTGTTGAGTCGCTTCTCGACCCGGGCGGCGCACGAGGCGCACGTCATGCCGCCGATGGCGAGGTCGATGGACGCCGAGTGGGGTGTCTGGGTCGACATGGTGGTCATCCGTGTTCGTGATCGGTGGCGGCCACGAAGTGCGCGGTGTGGACCGCTCCACCGTGGAGGAAGTCGAAGAACAATGCGTAGGTGCCCGTGGAGGGGACCTCGATCGTGAACCGGACCGGCCCGCCCTCGGAGTCGGTCGGGTGGACGTGGAGGTAGGCCAGGTCGCCGTCCCGGAGGACGACGAGGTGGCCGCCGGCCCCGAGGAGAGGCTCGGTCTCGATGGTCTCCCCGTCGAGGGTGACGGTCACCACGACCGTGGAATCCCGGCCCGGCACGAGGTCGCCGGTGACGCGCACCTCGTAGCCGTCGACGGCCGCCTCGGTGTTGGGTGTCAGCGGTGGGGGAAGCGTGACCTCGCCGGGTGCCTGGAGGTCGACTCCCAGGGTGACGGGTGCGGCACCGGCTGGTCGGAGGTCGGCGAACGCCCGGTAGCTGCCCGGGGGCAGTCGGGGCAGGTCGCCACTCCACATGCCGCGCTCGTCGCGGACCGGATGGACGTGGACGAACTCACGCAGGTCGCGCGATGCCACGACCAGGTGGAGTTCCTCGTCGTGCTCGGCGTCGTAGTCGGTCAGGGGGCTGCCGTCGGGACCGTCGATGGTGAAGCTGAAGGTGCCCTCGTCGGCCAGGCGGTCCGTCGGCGAGAGGGTGTAGCCGTCCTGGGACACCAGGAGTCCGCCAGCGGGCAGCGGGGCATCGACTGCGTCCCCACCGTGGTCGGCGCGGTGGTCCTCTGCGCCGATGTCGATGGGTCCGGCGACGGCTCCGATGCCCGAACCTGCGGCCAGCGCGGCTCCGAGCACGAGCGCGAAGGCGCCGAGCTTGGCGCCGGTGTTCACGGACGGACCTCGTAGCCGGCTTCGTCGATCGCCGCGAGGAACGCTTCGGTGGCGAGCGGGCCATCGGATTCGACGGTGACCAGGCCACTGGCGAGGTCGACGTCGACGCTCCGGACACCGTCGATCGAGCGCACCTCGGATCGAACGGCGGAGACGCAGTGATCGCACGTCATCCCGACGACGGTGTGGGTGGTGGTGACGGTCATGGCGGTTCCTTCCGAGAGTACGAACACCCCCGGTGTATACCCACTAGGGGTATAAGTCAACCGCCGGACGGGCGACGGCTCGAATCTGGGGACACCGGGGCGCTAGACCACGGGCATGCCCGCGCACCCTGCACTCCACGATTCGAAGAAGGGTGTGCTCCTCTCGGTCCGGGTGCAGCCCGGAGCGGGGTCGTCCTCGTTCGTCGGACGACACGGCGATGCCGTGAAGATCCGTGTCGGGGCGCCCCCGACGGACGGGCGGGCCAACGACGCCGTGGTTGCGCTGGTGGCGAAGGAGTTCGGCCTCGCGATGGCCGAGGTCGCGATCACGTCCGGTCACACGAGCCGTTCCAAACGGGTGTCCCTCGGCGATCTCGACCGGACGACGGCTGCCGCTCATCTCGATCGGATCCTCGGAGGCGCCGGGCGCCGGTGAGCGGGCCCTGCCCAGGGGTTGTTTCTCGACGATCCATGGCGCAGGATCGAACGCTTCCTGATCGCGAGCAGTGGGGGTCCAGATGTCGGGTGCGTCCGAGGAACTGCAGCAGGAACGTGCTCGTCTCCGTGCGGCGCATGCACGGGTCGAGCAGCTCCGGGATCGAGCGGTCCTCGTGGCCGAGCATGC
>JBFIHN010000370.1:0-3676 GCA_041601775.1 Acidimicrobiales bacterium | reverse complement strand
GCGCAGGTCGCGTTCGCAGAACGGTGCGTGCTCGAGGAACTGCCCGTTGTCGCCGCGATAGCGCTCGGGGAAGGCCACGTGGCCGCTCGTCTCGAGGACGAGCACCCGGATCTGCTCCGTCGGCACCCATCGGTGCGTCGTGCCGGCCGGGATGACGACATAGTCCCCGGCGGACACGTCGAGCGGGCCGAACACGGTCTCGACGCAGGCGGCACCTCGTTCGACGTAGACCAACTCGTCGCCGACGACGTTGCGGTAGAGCGGGCTGACCGACGCCGCATGGGCGACGGCGATCGTCACGTCGGCGTTGCCGGCCAGCACCTGTCGATGGAGCACGGGGTCGTGATCGAGGGCGTCACCGAGGTCACCGGTCCGCAGGTGCAGCGGGGTCACCGGATGGTTGGGTCGGAGCGAGTCGTGACCCGAACGGGGATCGTCGACCGGTGCGATCTCGCGGACGTCGCTCGGTGAGCGCCGGTGGTACAGCAGCGACGACGGACCGGAGAACCCGCGCGTCCCCATCAGTTCCTCGCGCAGACGTTCGCCTGCGGCGCTTCGGTGGACGGTGTGGCGCTTGCGCGGCACCTCACCGACGCTGCGGTAGAAGCTCATCCCACGATCCTCCCGGTCGCTGATCCGAATCCGATGCGTGGAGCGTCGAGCCCACCGGCCCACGCCCGCAGGACCACCTCGTCGCCGTCGGCGAGCCACGACCTCGCGGTCCCGTCGTCGAGTCGCACGGGACGCGCACCGCGGTCGGTCGACTCGAGCAGACACGCCGACGCGCCGTCGCCCGGGCCGCTCACGGTGCCGGTGGCGAACAGGTCCCCGGTGCGCGTCGATGCACCGTTGCTGGTGAGGTGCGCGTACTGCTGGGCGAAGGTCCAGTAGAGGTCGGCCAGGTCGGCGCGACAGACCGTCGTGCCGTTGATCGCCGCCTCGACCTGCAGCGAGATGGCACCGTCGCCCGGGTCGACGAGCGCCGGGTCGGGCACCGGGTCCTGGTGGGGCGGAGCCGTCCGGTACCGCTCGAGCGCCGCCAGGGGAACGATCCACGGCGAGATGGTGGTGGCGAACGACTTCCCGAGGAAGGGACCCAACGGCTGGTATTCGAACGACTGGATGTCGCGGGCCGACCAGTCGTTCACCAACACCGCGCCGAACACGTGTCGATCCGCGGCGTCGGGGCGCACGGGGCTCACGGGATCGCTGCCGACGCCGACGACGAAGCCGACCTCGGCCTCGTAGTCGAGTTGCCGTGACGGTCCTCGGGCGACGCCGCCGTCGGGTCCCGCGCGCAACCCCGACGGGCGAGCGACCGGCGTGCCGGAGACGACGATGGTCCCGGCGCGACCGTGGTAGCCGATCGGGAGGTGTCGCCAGTTGGGCAACAACGGCTCGGCGTCGGGCCGGAAGAGTCGGCCCACCCGGGTGGCGTGGTGGATCGACGAGTAGAAGTCGACGAAGTCGCCGATCGAGATCGGCAGGAGCACCTCGACCTCGTCGACCGGGGTGAGCGGTCGCTCGTTGGCGGGGTCGGCGACCCACACGGCGAGACGGTCACGCACCTCGGACCAGGTACCCGGGCCGGCGGCGAGGAACGCATTCGCGGTCGGCGCCTCGAACATCGGATCGTCGACGACGTCGCCGATCGGGATGACACGATCGCCGACGCGGGTGGCCACCCGGGTGCGTCCGCCGACCCGCACGACGCCGACGGGCAGGTTCTCGACCGGGAAGTCGGACCCGGACGGGACCTCGATCCACGTCACGGCGTCGGCCAGTGATCCGTCACGTCGCTTGCGGACCATGCCTCGCGGAACGCTGCGAGGAACCGGTCGTTCTCGGCCGGGGTCCCGGACGTCACGCGGATCCCGACGTCGGGGAAGACCCGGGTGACGACCCCGCGTCGCTCCAGGTGCTCGCCGAGCGATGCGCTCGCAGCGCCGGTGGGGAGCCAGACGAAGTTGGTCTGGCTGACCGGCACCGTGAAGCCGTGCTCGGCGAGGACCTCGATCGTGCGGTCGCGTTCGACCGTCGTCTCCCGGCATCGCCGGCCGATCTCGGCCACGGCGTCGAGGCTGGCGCACGCCGCTGCCTCGGCCACATGGTTCACGGCGAAGGGGACCAGCAGTCGATCGACGGTGTCGACGACGTGGTCCGGTCCGACCAGGTAGCCGACGCGCAGGCCCGCCAGGCCGTGCGCCTTCGAGAAGGTCCGCAGCACGGCCACGTTGTCCCGATCACCCAGGACCTCGATGGCATCGGGCACGGCGGGATCGGTCACGAACTCGCGATAGGCCTCGTCGACCACCAGCAGCGCCGTGTCGGGCGTGTTGTCGGCGATCCACGTCAGGTCGTCCACACCCAGGGCCGTGCTCGTCGGGTTGTTGGGGTTCGCGACGAAGACGAGCTTGGTCCGTTCGTCGATGGCGTCGCTGATCGCGTCGGCGTCGAGGGACCAGCCGTCGTTGGGCACGGCCACGGCCTCGCCGCCGGCCAGCGACACGAAGACCGGGTAGGCCTCGAACGACGGCCAGCCGTAGACGACCCGATCACCGGGGTCGACGTAGCCGAGGCACAGCTGCTGGATCAGTCCGACCGACCCGTTCCCCACGGCGATGCGCGAGGGGTCGACCGCGAGTTGTTCGGCCAACGCCGCCCGTAGCGTCGGGGCGCCGTGGCGTGGGTACCGGTGCAGCTCGAGGACCGCCCGGTCGATGACATCGAGCACGCTCGGGAGGGGCGCGAAGGCGAGTTCGTTGGACGCCAACTTGATCGCCGCGTCGAGGCCGTGCGCGGCCATGGCCTCGGCGGCGGATCGACCGGGGCGGTACGCGGGGAGCTGGGAGACGAGGGAACGGGGGGTGGGCACGGTCAGAGATTGCCGCGTCGAGCCTGATCGCGCTCGATGGCCTCGAACAATGCCTTGAAGTTCCCCTCGCCGAAGCCTCGGGCACCCCGCCGCTCGATGATCTCGAAGAACACGGTCGGACGGTCCATGATCGGTTCGGTGAAGATCTGGAGCAGGTGTCCCTCGTGGTCCCGGTCCACGAGGATGTTGAGGCGCTCGACGTCGTCCCAGGCGATGTCGTCGACGTCGGCCAGCCGCTCCTTGGCCTCGACGTAGTACGTGTCGGGCACGGTCATGAAGCGGACCCCACGTGCACGGAGTGCGGCGACGGTGCCGACGATGTCGTCGGTCGCGAGGGCGATGTGCTGCACGCCGGCACCGCGGTACGCCTCGAGGTACTCCTGGATCTGGCTCTTCTTCTTGCCGTCGGCCGGCTCGTTGATCGGCATGACGATCTTCGACCCGTTCCAGACCACCGTCGACATCAACGCCGAGTACTCGGTCGAGATGGCCTCGTCGTCGAAGTGCACGAGCTGCTCGAATCCCAGCACCTGGCCGTAGAAGTCGACCCACTGTGCGAGCGTGCCCTTCGGGACGTTGCCCACGACGTGGTCGATGCCCACCAGAGCGACCGCAGGGCCGACCGGATCGGGCAACAGGTCGTCGGCCACGAAGCCCGGAGCGAGCGAGGGGCCTTCGTAGCGGCCACGTCCCACGAACGTGTGCTGGGTCTCGCCGTAGGTCGCGATGGTGGCGAGCACGAGGGATCCGCTGTCGTCGTCCTCGCGCCAGGGGGCACGGATCGACCGGGCGCCACGCGCG
>JBFIHN010000369.1:0-3676 GCA_041601775.1 Acidimicrobiales bacterium | reverse complement strand
TCCTCGGCGAGGCGGGTGGTGAGGGCGAGCCCGGACGCAGCCACCGCGGGATCGTCGACCGCGACCACGTCCTCGACCGGGGAGTCGGTGGCGGTCACGACCAGGACCACGTTGGGGACACCGGTGTCGAAGCGGTCCTGCAGCACTTCGTCGGCCTCGAAGGACTCCGACGACGGATCGGCGAAGCCGCCCGAGGACAGGGTCTGGGCGACGTCGCCGCCGACGGTGCCGGCCACGGCGAAGAGCACCACGGCGCCGACGAGGATCGCTCGTCGTCGTCGGACAGCGAGCATGGCGAGACGTTCCAACATGATGACCCCAGTCGTGCCTGTGTTAACCGCGTTAACCGATGTCGGTCACTCAACCACGGCACCCCGGACCGGGGCCACATGACATCGGGCACAGCGCAGCAAGGGACCCCAGGCCGCACCCGCATATGGTGCACGCCGTGGATGCATCTGCCCTCGACGACACCCGATCCTTTCCCCGGGCGCAGCGCCCGGACCGGACGCGACGCGTCGACGCCAGCGGCGTGAGCATCGCGGTCCACGAATGGGGTGACGAGTCGGCTCGTCCGCTGCTCCTCGCCCACGGCGGATTCGACTTCGCCGGCACCTTCGACGTCTTCGCTCCGCTGTTGGCCGGAGCAGGCTGGCGGGTGGTCTGCTGGGACCAGCGTGGTCATGGCGACTCCGATCGCGCGCCGCTGTACCAGTGGGAGGCGGACATGCGCGACGCCGTCGCGGTGCTCGACTCCGTCACTGCGGCACCGGTCCCGCTGGTGGGGCACAGCAAGGGCGGTTCGCTCACCACGCACCTCGCGGCCGGCCTCCCGCACCGGGTGTCGGCCGTCGTGAACATCGACGGGATCCCGAGTCGACGGGCCATGCCCGACGTCCAGGACCGAGATCGCACCAAGCTGCTGGCGTCCGACCTCGCCACCTGGCTCGACCAACGCCATGCGATGGTCGATGCGGTCCGCAAACCCGGCACCATCCCCGACCTCGCGGTCCGTCGGGGGCGCATGAACCCGCGCCTGCCGACCGAGTGGCTCGAGTACCTCGTCACCGTGGGGGCGGCACCGTCCGACGACGGCTGGCGCTGGAAGATCGACCCCACGCTGCGGATGGGCGGATTCGGCCCGTGGCGACCGGAGTGGTCGCTCCAGCGGCTGGCCGACGTGTCGGCACCGTTCCTCGCGCTCCTCGGCACCGAACAGGAGCTCATGGGCTTCGGGACCACGGTCGACGACGTGCGGAGCTTCCTCCCGCCTGGCGGCCGGGTCGTCGAGGTCGAAGGGGCAGGGCACTTCATCCACATCGAGCGTCCCGATGCCGTGGCCGACATGGTGCTCGAGCACCTCGAGGCGGTGGCAGCATGAGCGCGCACACCCCCGACACGCCGACGATCCTGCGCCACAACCGGATCGACCTCGCGCTCTGGCAGCTGCGCCCGGGGACCGGTCGCCCGCTCCTGCTGCTCCACGGCCTGGGGGAGACGGCGTCGTCGTGTCTGCGCGCCGAACTCGATGCCTGGGACGGGCCGATCCACGGCCTCGACTTCACCGGGCACGGGGCGTCGAGCATCGCCACCGGTGGTGGATACTTCTGCGAGATCCTGATGGCCGACGCGGACATGGCCCTCCAGCACCTGGGGTCGGCGACGGTCGTCGGCCGCGGCCTCGGGGGCTACATCGCACTGCTCATCGCGGGCGCACGTCCCGAGCAGGTGCGTGGCGCCGTGATCCTCGACGGAGCAGGACTGCACGGCGGCGGTCCCGCGCCGACGAGCCTCGACCTCAACCGGCCGGCGCAGACCGGGTCGACCCCCGATCCGGTGGCGATGACCGAGCTCTCCCGGGACGTTCGCCCGCCGGACTACGCACGGACGTTCGCCTGGCAGGCCAGCGCGCTCGCGGGCATGGAGTCGGCGATCGCCATCGGTGCCGTCAACCGTCCGCCCTGGCTGGCCGAGGTGGCCTCGCAGCCGGGCGTGGTCGAGTGCTCGCTCTCCGACGCCCTGGCGTTGTTCAGTCGAGCTCCGGACGGACCTGTCGGAGTCGACTGAGGACTGCGGGAAGGTCCGACGCGGGCACCGCCTCGGAGAACAGGTAGCCCTGCATGCCGTTGCAGCCGAGGATCCGGAGGATCTCCGCCTGCTCGCGGTCCTCGACGCCCTCGGCGACGACCCGGAGGCCGAGCGAGTGGCCGAGAGAGATGACGGCACCGGCGAGCGAGCGCTTCCAGTCGGAGGCCAAGGTGAGTCCGGTGACGAACTCGCGGTCGATCTTCAAGACATCGACGGCGAAACGTTGCAGGTAGGCGAGCGACGAGTAGCCGGTCCCGAAGTCGTCGATCGCGATCCCCACGCCCAACGCCCGGATCTGGTCGAGGACACGGGCGGAGTCGGCGACGTCGACCATGACCGCGCTCTCGGTGACCTCGCAGAACAGCTGTTGTGGGTCGACCCGGTGCCTGGTCAGGGCATCGTCGAGCGCTTCGATCAGCAACGGGTCGGCGAGCTGGTGTGCGGACAGGTTCACGGAGAAGGTGAGACCGCGGGCGTCGTCGCCGAGGGCGGCGATGGTCGCACACGTGGTCGAGAGGACCGCGGTGCCCAGCGCGTGGATCAGTCCGGTCTCCTCGGCGACCTCGATGAGGTGGTAGGTGGGGATCGAGCCGAGCTCCTCGTGCCGCCACCGCACGAGGGCCTCGACCCCGATGGGCCGGCCGGTCGACGTCGCGACGATGGGTTGGAACCACACGTCGAGCTCCTGGTTCTCGAGTGCGCTCCGCAGGAGATGCGCGGTCTCGAGCCGCTGGAGCGAGCGGGCTCGTAGCTCGTCGGTGAACACGGCGACCCGGTCGCGCCCTTCGCCCTTGGCCTTGTACATGGCCGCGTCGGCGTTGCTGATGAGCGTGGTGGCGTCGACGTCGCCGGACAGCGCGATGCCCGCGCTGCCGGTGAGGTAGAGCGGCATGGGGCCGATCTGGACGGGCCCACGGAGGTGGTCGAGCACCCGTTCGGCGAGCGGCACCGCGGCGTCGACCGAGTCGATGTCGGGGAGCAGGATCACGAACTCGTCGCCGCCGAAGCGGGCGACGACGTCGGACGGGCGAAGCGCGTTCCGCAGGCGTTCGGACGCAGTGACCAACAATCGGTCGCCGGCGTCGTGTCCCTGCGAGTCGTTGACCGCCTTGAACTGGTCGAGGTCGATGAACAGCAACGCCAGTCGGCGTTGCACGCCCAGCATCGTCTCGAGCCGCTCCGACAGGAACAGGCGGTTCGGGAGCCCCGTCAGCTGGTCGTGGCGCGCTCGCGCCTCGAGACGCGACTCCAGACGCTTCCGGTCGGTGATGTCGCGGCCCATCATGGAGAAGAAGCGGTCACCGCCGGCGCTGTCGTGGACCAAGATGGTGGCTTCGAGTGGGGTCAGGGCGCCGTCGGTTCGCCGGAGTTCGAGTTCGCCTCGCCACGACCCCGACGAGTGGAGGTCGGGAAGGATCGAACGGGTCATCGTCATCCGTGTGGCCCGCGGCGCCTGCGCCAGCACCTCAGCCACGGCAGCGGGCGCCGGGCCGAAGACCGCCGCGGCGGCCGGGTTGCGCCAGATGAGGTTGAGCTCGGCGTCGAAGATGCTCACGTAGTCGGTCGTGTTCTCGAGGACCTCGGTCAG
>JBFIHN010000368.1:0-3679 GCA_041601775.1 Acidimicrobiales bacterium | reverse complement strand
GCGATCTGCGGCCGACCGATGTCCGACAAGTCGGGCATCGCCATCGTGTCGACGGTGTCGCACGAGCTCCGGTCCCCGCTCACGTCGGTCAAGGGCTACGTGTCGTTGATGCTCAACCGGTGGGACCGCATCGACGACGCCAAGAAGCGCGAGATGCTCGAACAGGTCCACCACGACGCTGATCGGGTCACGCGGCTCGTCACGGAGCTGTTGGACATCAGCCGCCTCGAGACCGGCCGCCTCGTCCTCCAGCGGCAGATGGTCGACCTGGGGCAGTTGGCGTCGACCGTGGTGGGCAAGGTGGCCATGTCGTACCCGGCGTTGGACTGCACCGTCTCGATCGCGACCGGCAGCGAGGCCTACGCCGACCCCGACAAGATCGAACAGGTCCTCACCAACCTGGTCGAGAACGCCGCGAAGTACGGCGATCCGACCGGCATGGAGATCACCGGCGGTCTCGACGGGAACGAGTTCCGGATCTCGGTGACCGACCGGGGCGAGGGGATCCCCGCCGAGGACCTGCCGCGGGTGTTCACGAAGTTCTTCCGGCGCGACCACGGCCGTCCGACGGGCACCGGCCTCGGTCTGTGGATCAGCCGCGGTCTCGTCGAGGCCCACGGCGGCCGGCTCACGGCGACGTCGACCGTGGGCGAGGGGTGCACGTTCTCCTTCACGCTCCCTGCCGACGCCTTCGACGCGATCCACGGCGCCTGAGGCGCGCGCGGAATGGGTTTGGTGGTCGGGGTCGGTCGTCGGGCAGGGTTTGTCGCACCATGATCGACGAGCTCTCCCGCATCACGACCCAGGCGCGAGCCCGCATCGAGGCCGCGACCTCGGTCGACGAACTCGACGAGGTGTCGCGCACCACCCTCGGCAAGAAGGGTGCGCTCAAGGCGTTCAAGAAGCAGCTCGGCCGGCTCGAGCCCGACGAACGCAAGTCGGTCGGCCAGGCCGTCAACGACGCGATCGCCGCGCTCTCCGGGGTGGCCGACGACCGCCGTCACACCCTCGAACGTGCCGCCCGGGCCGAGCAGCTCGAGGCCGAGCGGCTCGACCTCACCGAGGTCCTGGCCGAGTCGCGGCGTGGCCACCTGCACCTGGTCACCCAGGCCACGATGGAGCTCGAAGACGTCTTCGTCGGCCTCGGATTCACCGTCGCCGAGGGCCCCGAGGTCGAGACCGACTTCTACAACTTCGAGGCGTTGAACTTCCCCGAAGGGCATCCCGCTCGCGACATGTACGACACGCTGTACGTCGATTTCGGTGAGCCCGGCAAGACGTTGCTCCGCACGCACACCTCGCCGGTCCAGGTGCGGGTGATGCAGGAGCAGCCGCCGCCGATCTACTCGATCATGCCGGGCCGGACGTTCCGCCAGGACACGGCCGACGCCACGCACCTCCCGGTGTTCCACCAGATCGAGGGTCTGGTGATCGACCGCGGGATCTCGCTGACCGACCTGGCCGGGACGATCGATCGGTTCACGAAGGCGTACTTCGGGGGCGACTTCTCGTCACGCCTGCGCCCGTCGTACTTCCCGTTCACCGAACCGTCGGCCGAGTTCGACATCATCCGGCCCGACGGGACGTTCCTCGAACTCGGCGGCTGCGGCATGGTGCACCCCAACGTGCTGCGGAACTGCGGCATCGATCCCGAGGAGTTCTCGGGCTTCGCGTTCGGTTTCGGCATCGAGCGGCTCGCCATCACCAAGGCGGGTGTCGACGATCTCCGTGAGCTGATCACCAACGACGTGCGCTTCCTCCGCCAGTTCTAGGAGCTGTAGTTCTGATGAAGGTCCTCCTCTCCTGGCTGCAGGAGTTCACACCACTCGACATGGATCCGACCGAGCTCGGCCTCGTCATGGGCGATCTCGGCATGGCCGTCGAGGAGATGGACGTCCTCGGCGAGGGCCTCGACGGCATCGTCGTCGCCCGGGTCCTCGACCTGCGCGTGCATCCCGACGCCGACCGGGTGCAGCTCGTCGACGTCGACGCCGGCGACGGAGAGCCGCTACAGGTCGCCTGCGGCGCCTTCAACATGGCCGTCGGCGACCTCGTCCCGCTCGCGACGATAGGCACCACCATGCCGAGCGGCATGGAGATCGGGCGCCGCAAGCTCCGCGGGGAGTGGTCGAACGGGATGCTGTGCAGCCCGTCGGAACTGAACCTCCCCGGCGAACCGAGCGGGATCCTGGTCCTGCCCCAGGGGCTGGCCCCGGGGACGGCGCTGACCGAGGCCCTCGGCATCGAGGCCGACGTCCTCTACGACCTCGAGATCAACCCCAACCGCCCGGACGCCATGTCGGTCGCAGGGGTTGCTCGCGATCTGGCGGCACGGTTGGGCCTGCCGTTCACGCTCCCCACGCCGAAGGTGGTCGCCGGGCCCCGCTCGGCCGCCGACCTGGTCCGCGTCGAGATCGACGACCCCGAACGGTGTGGACGGTTCACGGCCAGGGTGCTCGAAGGCGTCACCGTCCGGCCGTCCGACCCGAAGATCGCCAACCGGTTGACGCTGCTCGGCATGCGACCCATCAACAACGTCGTCGACGTCTCGAACTACGTGATGCTCGAACTGGGCCGCCCGTCGCACCCGTATGACCTGTCGACCCTCGCCGGTGCGGCGTTCCGTGTGCGCCGTGCCGCCGACGGCGAGACGCTCACCACCCTCGACGCCGTCGAGCGGACGCTCAGCGACGCCGATCTGGTGATCTGCGACGGCAACGACGTCGCGATCGGACTGGCCGGCGTCATGGGCGGGGCCGACACCGAGATCTCCGAGACCACGACCGACGTGGTGGTCGAGATGGCGTGGTTCGACCGGATGCCGGTGGCCAAGACCGCGCGCCGGTTGGGTCTGCGCTCCGAGGCCTCCGCCCGGTTCGAGCGGGGCTGCGACTTCGACGACATGGAACTCGCCCACGACCGCTTCATCGAGTTGTTGGGCGACGCTGCCGGCACCGTCGCCGACGGCATCGTCGACGCCCGCGGGGTGCTGCCCGACCGGAGTCCGATCACGGTTCGCCCGGCGCGGGTCAACGCCATGCTCGGTGCGGACCTCTCCGCCGTCGACATGAAGGCGCTGCTCGACCCGATCGGCTTCTCGACCGCGATCGACGGCGACTCGCTCCGCGTGAGCCTGCCGTCCTACCGACTCGATTCGGATGCCGAGATCGACGTCGTGGAGGAGGTCGGCCGCCAGTACGGCTACAGCCGCCTCGGGAAGACCATGCCGGTGTCGACGCTGTCCGGCGGTCTCACGATCCGTCAGAAGGAACGCCGGACGCTGCGTGCGATCCTGACCGGGCTCGGCTGTTGCGAAGCATCGCCGATGCCGTTCCTCGCACCCGGCGACCTCGAGCGCGCCGGCCTCCCCGGTGACGGGATCTCGATCACGAACCCGCTGGTGGCCGAGGAATCGGTGCTGCGGACCTCGCTGCTCCCGGGACTGCTCAAGGCGGTTCGTCACAACGTCAGCCACCGCAACGAGGACATCGCACTGTTCGAGATCGGGCATGTGTTCCGCCGTCCCACCGACCCCGACGCCGACCTCCCGGACGAACGCGAGGTCTTCGCCGCGATCGTGGTCGATGCCGACGCCAACGACGCGGTGGCGATCTGGCGGACCGTCTGCGACGGACTCGCGGTCCCCGACTACGACGTCGCGAACGCCGAGATGCCGGCG
>JBFIHN010000367.1:0-3689 GCA_041601775.1 Acidimicrobiales bacterium | reverse complement strand
GGGACCGCGGCGTAGTTCGGGTCGCGGAACTCGTCGTAGAGCGCGTCGAGGATCGACAGCGACGTGTCGAGGCCGACGAGGTCGAGCAGCGCCAACGGACCCATCGGGAAGTTGCAGCCGCCCTTCATGGCCGCATCGATGTCGTCGCGGTTGGCGGTGCCGTTCTCGAGCATCCGCACGGCGTTGTTGAGGTAGGGGAAGAGCAGCGCGTTGACGATGAACCCCGCTCGGTCCTCGACCAGGACCGGCCCCTTGCCGCACGCCACGGCGAACTCGCGGACCTCGGCGATGGTCTCGTCGGAGCTGATGAGGGTCTTGATGATCTCGACCAGGCTCATCATCGGGGCGGGGTTGAAGAAGTGCACGCCGCAGACGCGCTCGGGGCGGGAGGTCTTCACGGCCATCTCGATCACCGGGAGGGTCGAGGTGTTGGTGGCGAGGATGGCGCCGTCCTTGCAGACACGGTCGAGCTCGTCGAACAGCTCGAGCTTGGTGTCGAGGTCTTCGACCACGGACTCGATCACGAGGTCGCAGTCGGCCAGGTCGGCGAGGTTCGAGGTGGCCGAGACACGGGCCACGGCTGCCGTGGCGTCGGCTTCTTCCATCCGGCCCTTCGAGACCAGCTTCTCGAGCGACTTCTGCATGGCGGCCACGGTCGCGTCGGCCGACTCCTGCTTCCGCGACCGGAGCACCACCGTGAAGCCCGAGGTGGCCGCAACCTGTGCGATCCCCGAACCCATGATTCCCGAACCGATGATGCCCACAGTCTTGATCGTCATGGCCGGACACCGTACCGACTGACCTTCTGGGGCCCGTAACCGCGAAACTGTTCCCATCGCTGACCTCCACCTCATCCCCACCGGCTACGAGCGTCTCCTGCCGCCCGGCGTGCAGATGACGGTGCGCGCCCGTCGGCGGGCCATGACCCGCGAGCTCGGCGGGGCACGTGGTGTCGGAGGCAGGATCCTCGACCTCGGTGGCGCCGAGTCCCACCGCTCGCTGTGGTCGGGGGCCGACGCGGTCGTCCTCGACGGCGTGGCCGACCCCGCCCTGCTCGCGCTCGCCGACCGAGCCGAGCGGTTCGACACCATCGTGTCGGTGATGCAGTTGGCCACGGTGCCCGACCTCGCCGGCACCATCGCACAGCTCGCTGGCCTCCTCGGTCCCGACGGCAAGCTCCACTTCCTGGAGCCGGGACGGCTCACCGGTGTGTCCGGCCGAGCCCAGCGTCTGGCGGCGCCGCTGGTCACGATCAGCACCGGGTTCCGGCTCGATCGCGACATCCCCCACCAACTGCGCAGCAACCACCTGTCGGTGACGTCGCTGCAGCGCCACCGGACGGCCACGACGCAGTGGTGGCATCGACTGCTCGTCGAGGGCACGGCCCACCGGGCACTCCCGTTCGCCCGCGATCGCTGACCGCGACATCCCGGCACGACCGGAATGACCCGATCGGGCCATAGCCCCGAACGACCCGTCCCCGGACAATAAGGACGGTGGCCACCCTCAAGATCGACCGAGATCGGCGCGATGCGCTCGTGCTACGTGCGACGGCAGCGCTCGCCGGCGTCGCGACCGTGGTGTCGATCGTCGGCGGCGACGTCCTGCCGGCGCTGCTCGCGGCGCTGGTCACCATCTCGATCGGGCTGGTGATCGGCCGGTCCGGCGGCATCATGCTCACCGACGGCGAACTCGACCGCCTCCGCCAGGCCGAACTCGCCCTCGGTGCCGTGACCGACCCCCACGATGCCGCACGCGAGCTGGCCGAACACGCCATCGGGCTCCTGGGAGCCCGGTCCGCCGTGGTCCTCATCGAAGGCATCGGCGACACCGTCCGCGTGTCCGCCGGCCCCACCGCCGTCGAGGACGTCTACGGCTCCGGATCGAAGATGCGGCTGCTCGACGACGCCGGCGTGCCGTGCGGGTCGATCGCCGTGTCGGCACGTGCGGACGGGCGGCCCTACACCCCGCGCCACGAACGGATCCTCGACGCGCTGGCCGAGCGGGTGTCCACCACGCTCCACCAGCTGTCGCTGCTCACCGAGGTACGGGCCGAACGCAAGAAGCTCGCCGATCTGTTCGGGTCCTCGTCCGACGGCATCTTCTCCGTCGGCTCGGATCTCCGCGTGCGTTCGTGGAACCCGGCGATGCAACGCATCACGGGAGTGTCGGCCGTGGTCGCGATCGAACGCCATGTGGCCAAGTCGTTCCGACCCGCCGACGTCGACGGCCGACCACGCCACGGCTCCGCCGATCCCGGTCGTTCCGGGGCGATGGTCGAGTCGATCCTCCTGTCGATCGATGTCGGCGACGAGCAACGGTGGCTCACCTGTTCGTACGCGCCCCTCTCCGACGGCGGCTACGTCGTGATCGCTCGCGATGACACCGAGCGCAAGAAGCTCCAGGACGACAAGGACGGGTGGATCGCCCAGGTGTCGCACGAACTCCGGACACCGCTCACGCCCATCAAGGGCTTCATCCACACCCTGATCCGCCGCGATGCGCAGCTGTGCACCGAGGATCGTCAGAAGATCTACGAGATCATGCTGCGCGAGGAACAGCGACTCGAGGGCCTGGTCAACTCGCTGCTGCGCTCGACTCAACTCGACCAGGAGGGGCTCGTCGCCGACATCGGCCCGGTCGACTGGGCGACCATCGTGACCGAGCAGGTGGACAGCTTCCGACGCCAGGACCCCAGCCGGACCATCACCTTGACCTTCTCCGGCGACATCCGCGCGGCCACGACCGACGCCGACGTCGCCACCGGCATCTTCACCAACCTGCTGTCCAACGCCGTCAAGTACGCCGACCCGGGTACCCCGATCGAGGTCACCGTCGAGACGGTGTCCCACCACGACGGGGGCGACGACCTGCTGACCAGCGTGGTCGACCACGGTCCGGGGATCCCCCGTTCCGACCAGGCCCGGATCTTCGACAAGTTCACGCGGCTGGGCAATCACCTCACCCGACCCCAGCAGGGGGTGGGGCTCGGTCTCTACATCGCTCGTCGTTCCGCCGAGAAGCTCGACGGCCGCCTGTGGGTCGACCCCACCAAGGGCGGAGGATCCAGCTTCCGGTTCACGCTGCCGATGACAGCGGCGCTCCCGGCACCACCGGTCGAGGCACCCGCCTCGCGGTGACGCGACGCCGGTGGCGGCCGGGGACCCTCGCGGGTCTCAGGACTCGGTGATGGTGACCGACTCGATGATGTGCGTCGTCGTGGGGGTACCCGTCGGGTCCCCGTCGGCCTCGATCGCCTGCACGATGTCCATGCCTTCGATGACCTGGCCGAACAACGAGTACGCGGCGGCACCGCCGACGGCGTCGACCAGGGTCTGGGCACCGCTCTCCGAGGTGACGATGAAGAACTGGCTGCCGTTGGTGTCCGGACCCGAGTTGGCCATGGCCAGCGAACCGGCCTGGTAGTCGTCGGGGTCGGGCAACTCGTCGGCGAACTGGTAGCCGGGACCGCCGGCGCCGGTGCCCTGCGGATCGCCGCCCTGGAGGACGAAGTCGGGGATGACCCGGTGGAACGTGAGGCCGTCGAAGTACTTGTACCGGGCGAGGTACACGAAGTTGTTGACGGTCAGCGGTGCGGCGTCGTCGGCGAGCTCGATCACGATCGTGCCGGCGTCGGTCACCATGGTGGCCACGTAGGTCTTGGCGGTGTCGATGCACATGTCCGGCGC
>JBFIHN010000366.1:0-3698 GCA_041601775.1 Acidimicrobiales bacterium | reverse complement strand
GGAGCGCGAACACGGCGAGGGCGATGAGGGGCAATGCGATCTGCTGGGCGTTCACCGACGCGCCGAAGATCGTGTAGCGACTGGTCTCCGAGAACAGGGAGGTCGACCCGCCCTGGCTCCCGTCGAGCAGTCCGAAGGTGACGAGGAGGAAGCCGCCCACGGCTTGGAGTCCGACCCCGCACGCCACCGAGACGGTGACCTTCGCCGCCATCGAGGCGTTCTCGAGGCGGGCGAACACCGCGAGGTACAGCCCGGCGGAGATGACCGAACCGACGAGCAGACCGAAGACCATCGCGACGCCGACCGGCATCCACCGGGTCAACACGACATACGAGAAGGCGCTCACCATCGCCACCCCGGCGTGGGCGATGTGCAGATAGCCGCTGGCGCGGTAGGCCAGGACGATCCCGCATCCCATCAACGCATAGATGCCACCGGAGGCGAGCCCGACGAGCAGGAACGGCCAGATCAGATCGACGTTCATCGGACAGGGCCGGGGAGGTCGTGGACGGCGGAGGGGTAGACCCAGTCGTCGGTAAGTCTGGTGAAGGTGGCGTCGGGGTTCAGCCGCACGACGTGGCCGCCGGTGATGCTGCCGTGATCGTCGGGGCCGAGGCGGAACGGCGCCGTGAGCCCGCCGGCGTCGTACCCGTTCAGGCCCTCGAGGTAGTGGACGAGGCCGTCCTGCGTCACGTCGTTGCCCATGGCCCGGATGCCGTCCTCGATCAGTCGCATCCCGAGATAGGAGTACATCGTGATCAGCCCGACGTCGCCGTCGGGGTAGTACTCGTTCATGAGGTCCAGATAGTCCTGCACGCCCGGGCCGCTCATGTCCGCGGTGGCGTACCCCTCGGTGTCCGCGAAGACGTCTCGCCCCTCCAGCGCAGCCGGGCCGGCGATCGTCGCGGTGAACGGGTCGTACATGATCGTGCACAGGTAGGGAGCGTCCCAGCCCGCCTGCTGCGCCGCCTGCATGTTGAACGCGCACAGCACACCATGGCTCCCGATGACCATCGATGCCCCGGCCGAACGCATCTTGATCACCTGTCCCGTCTGGTTGGTCATCGTCGCGTCGTACTTGACGGCTTCTTCGTCGACGATCTCGAGGCCGACGCGCTGGAGCGCCTTGCGTTGCTCCTCGGCCACGTACGACGTCAACGAGTCGGTGAAGTACAACAAGGCGACCTTCAACGGCAGCCCCTGCTCCAGGAGGTACTGCTTCGCGAAGTCGGCGCCGATCGCTGCCCGATTCGGCACCGTCAGTCCGACGCTGAAGTTGTAGGGGGTGAGTTCCGGAGTACGGGTCTGTTGGCCGCTCGACCCCTGCACCATCGGTACGCCGACCTCGTTGAGGTACGGAACCACCTGGTCGAGCGACGCATTGACCACGAAGGTGTTCACGAGGGCGAAGACGTCGTCCTTCTCGACCGCCTTCTTCGTCTGGGCCAATCCCTCGTCGGGGCAGTTGGTGCACACGTCGTAGCCGAGGATCTCGAGATCGATGCCGTTGATCCCGCCGCGGTCCTTGGCGCGCTCGGCATAGGCCAGCGCCACCCGGTAGGGCGGGTCGCCGACGAACTTCTCGCCGCCGGAGAGCGTCGACAGGACGCCGAGCTTCAACGGTCCCTCGAACGTCTGCTGTGCACTGCCGATGGTCGAGGTCGGCCCGCCGCCGTCGGTCACGTCGCTCGCCGACTGGTCCGAGTCGCCGGTGGACGCGTCGACCCCAGCGTCGTCCGTCGTGTCGTCGGGGTCGTCGCCCGCGCTCGATCCGGCGACCAACTCCTCGTCGATCGTCTGCTGCGACACCTCGAGCGTGTTCGTCTGCGCGCACGCGGCGGCGAGGAAGGCGAGCAGCACCAGCAGGGCCGCGACGCGCCGTCGGGAGGTCGGGTGCACCGAGCGGCTCTCCCCGCTCAGTTCGCGAGCCACGAGCCGTGGAATCCGAAGGGCGCTCGTCGCGGCAGGTGGATGGTCGCGACGGGGCCGGTGGACGGATCGTGGGCGTCGAGGACGACCACGTCGCTGGTGTCGGTTGCCGCGTCGTGGACGTAGCTCAGGAGCCAGCCGTCGTCCTCGGCGGTGCCGTCGGGGTCGGCGGCGAAGATCGTCTCGCCCGTGGTCCGACCCGGGCCGTGGACATAGGACGACTTGGCACCGGTGGCCATGTCGACTCGGCTGACCATGTCGAAGGTTCCGCCACCGTGGTCGGGGAACGTCGACCAACCGGTGAGGTAGCCGAGTTCGTTCGGGAGCCCGGTCCGGCGCTCGTCGATCCGTGGGAAGTCGGCGAAGTCGTCGTCGAGGCGTTCCTGCTTGGCGACGCCGGCCGACGGGTCGATGGTCCAGCGGGTGAGGTTGGGGAGGACGAGGTCGCCGCGGCCGCGCTCGTCGAGCCCCATCTCGAGACGCTCCTGGCGACAGCCGTCGAGGATGATCCGGCCGTCGCGCTCGAAGGCGTTGAGGAAGTGGAACACGTAGCCCGGTTCGGTGTCGTACCACCGCATCGACGACGGACCCGTCGCTCGGTCGAACACGCCGAGCCGGGTCCCGCGCTCGGGGCGCCAGTTGAACATCTCGCCGCCCTCGAGGGCCGCGTGCAGGTCGAAGATCGCCGGCGCATCGAGGAAGATGACGTGGTTCTGCGTGACCGCGAAGTCGTGCATCATCACCGAGTCGGGAAGGTCGATCTCGGCCTTCTCGACCAGGACGCCCTGGGCGTCGAGCCGGTAGAAGGTCAGGTACGGCGGCACCAGGCCGTAGCCGAAGAAGAGCAGTTCGCCGGTCTCGGGGTCCTCGTGCGGGTGGGCGGTCATCGTGCCGTTGAGCTGGCCGTCGAAGTCGAAGGGACCCACGGTGTCGAGCTCGGGGGTGATCTCGTGGGGCAAGCCCACCTCCCACAGCGCCATGATCCGGTCGGCGTGGCGGATGACGTGGGTGTTGGCCACGTTCTTGACGTGTCCGACCTCGGCCCGCACCTCGGCCTCGGCGCCGCCGACGTCGACCATGCCACCGAAGCACGACTTGCCGACGCGACGTTCCGCCTCGAACCCCGCGGTCCGGACGTACCGATTGCGGTAGCGACGGGCCTTGCCGTCGCGGAGCCACAGCCCATGGAGCATGCCGTCACCGTCGAAGAGGTGATAGTCGCCTCGGGGCGGGAACTGCGGGTTCGGTCCGTTGCGCAGGAACAACCCGTCGAGCGCCTCCGGGATCTGCCCGGTGACCGGGAGGTCCTCGAGATCGACCTCGTCGTCCACGGGCGCGAGCGGACCGGTCAGGTATGGATTCTCCCCCGTTGCCATCCGGTCGACTTTACAGTGTTTAGCGACGCGGGGCAATGGGTGGTAGCCGCAGGAGGCGCTCGGCGTTGTCCGCGAGCACCGCAGGGTCGATCCCGTGGGCGTGCGGGCCGGTGTCGTCCCAGCCGGCGAAGTTGGTCCCGAGCACGATCCGCTCGGTCCCCACGGTGGCCACGAGGGCGGACGCGGCGACCGCTCCCCCGACGTGGTTGTCGAACCACAGTCGTCGGAGTCCACGGTCGACGTCGGTGGGGTCGCCCGAACCACCGGGCCGCGTCGCCATGGCATGGCGCATCCGATCCGCCAGCATCGGCATCGATCCCCCGCCGTGGGAGATGCACACGTCGAGGTCGGGGAAGCGCTCGAGCACGCCACCGCACACCAGGGCGACGACGG
>JBFIHN010000365.1:0-3701 GCA_041601775.1 Acidimicrobiales bacterium | reverse complement strand
CTCGCCGTAGCGGGCGAACAAGAAGCCGCCGATTGCCGGGCCGATGACCCGCGAGCCGTTCATCTGGGCGGAGTTGAGGGAGATGGCGCCGGCGAGGTTCCCCGGGCCCGCCAGGTCGGGGAGGACGGCGGAGTAGGCCGGCCCGAAGACCGACTGGCCCATGCCGATCAGGAACACGATCGCGACGATGAGGTGGCGGTTCGGGTCGTCGGCGGTGGCGACGGCGGCCAGTGCGATGGCCAGCACGGCCTGGGTGGCGGAGATGAGGATCAGCAGGCGGCGTCGGTCGAAGCTGTCGGCCAGCAGGCCGCCGATCATCGAGAAGAACATCATCGGCCCCAGCTGGGCGAAGAGGATGACGCCGACGAACGACGGGGAGTTGGTGAGGTCGTAGGCCCAGGCGCCGAGCACGACGTTCTGCATCCACGTGCCGATGTTGGAGAAGAACGCGCCCGTGTAGACGATGCGGAACGTCCGCTCCCGCAGCACGGTCAGGGCCTTGCCGTCGCCCATGTCGTCGTCGTTGCCGGGCGCGCGCGTGTCCACGGACGGGGAGTGTGTCATCCCCGATCCCACCTTGACCATCGGGTCAAGATGGGCGAACATGTGTTCGGTGCAGGACTCCGACACGGCAGGCATCCTCCATGCCGACCTCGATGCCTTCTACGCCTCGGTCGAACAGCGCGACGACCCGACGCTGCGAAGCAAGCCGGTCATCGTCGGCGGTGGCGTGGTGCTGGCGGCGAGCTACGAGGCCAAGGCCCGCGGTGTCCGCACGGCGATGAACGCCCGCCAGGCGCTGGCGCTGTGCCCCGAGGCCGTCGTCGTCGAGCCGCACATGGAGGCGTACACGGCTGCGAGCGCTGCGGTGTTCGAGATCTTCCACGACACGACGCCGCTGGTCGAGGGACTGTCGATCGACGAGGCGTTCCTCGACGTCCACGGCCTCCGACGTCTCGCCGGCACTCCGAGGGCGATCGCCGAACGGCTCCGTGAACGCGTGCTCGACGAGGTCGGGCTCCCCATCACGGTTGGCGTCGCCCGCACGAAGTTCCTGGCCAAGGTCGCCAGCGGTGTCGGCAAACCGGACGGGCTCCTCGTGGTCGATCCGGACGCCGAACTCGCCTTCCTCCATCCCCTCGACGTGCGTCGGTTGTGGGGTGTCGGACCGGTGACCGCCGAACGGCTGCGCTCACGTGGACTGCACACGGTCGGCGACATCGCTGGGCTGCCCGAGTCGGCACTGGTGGCGATGCTGGGGCCGGCGACCGGTCGACATCTCCACTCGCTCTCGCACAACCACGACCGGCGAACCGTCACGACGGGACGTCGGCGGTCGTCGGTGGGGTCGCAGCGAGCGCTGGGGCGCGGACGACGTTCGCTCGACGAGTTGGACCAGGTCCTGTTGTCGTTGGTCGAACGCGTGACCGAGCGGCTGCGGGCGGGGCGACGGGTGGGCCGAACGATCACGGTGCGGTTCCGCATGGACGACATGTCGCGCCAGACCCGCGCCCGCACGCTCGTGCAGCCGACCGATCGCACCGACGAGTTCCTCGCCGCCGGGCGCGACCTGTTGAGGGAGCGGTGGCCACACCTCGAGTCGGCCGGGTGTTCGCTGCTCGGCATCTCGGTCGCCGATCTGTCCAACGCCGACGCCGTGCAGTTGGGGCTGGACCTCGACGGCCACGACCGACGATCGCTCGACCACGTGCTCGACGACGTGCGCGAACGATTCGGACATGAGGCCGTCGTCCGCGCGTCCCTGCTGGGTCGCGACGATGGTCGCTCGGTTCCGATGCTCCCCGACGTAGCGTCGTGACCATGGAGACGGACACCGAGCCTCAGGCACCGCCGGCCCCCGAGAACCACGCCAGCTGCGACCTGTCGACGCAGTGCTGGCATTGCGGCGGCCAGTTGCGCCCGGAACACGCCCACTACCGCTGCACCCAGTGCGGTCAGCGAGACTCGTGTTGCGACGGACCGTACTGATCGGCCCGAGCCGCACCTGGCTCGCCGACGCGATCGAAGCCGGCGGTGGCGTCGTGGTCACGGAAGGCCCCGCCGACGCCGTCGTGTGGACCGACCCGAAGGACCCCGACGGCCTGCGTGCGGTCCTCGACGAGCATCCGGACATCGCCTGGGTGCAGTTGCCCTGGGCCGGCATCGAACCGTTCGTGCCGATCCTCGACGGTGATCGGGTGTGGACGTGCGGCAAGGGCGTCTACGCCGATCCCGTGGCCGAGCAGGCCCTGCTGTTCGCGCTCATGGGGCTGCGAGGGATGGCGACCTATGCCACCGCCACCACCTGGGAGCCGCCGGAAGGCCGGAACCTGCTCGGGGCCACGGTGACGATCGTCGGCGGGGGCGGGATCGCCCAGTCCCTCGTCCGGCTGCTCGAGCCCTTCCGGGCCGACGTCCACGTCATCCGCCGGTCGGTGGCGCCGACGCTCGACGACCTCGACGACCTGTTGCCGTCGACCGACGTCGTCGTCCTCGCCCTGCCGCTCACGCCCGAGACCGAGGGCCTCTTCGACGAGCGCCGCCTGCGGTTGTTGCCGTCACACGGGTGGATCGTCAACGTCGCCCGCGGTGGCCACATCGTCACCGACGACCTCGTGCGGGTGCTCGCCGACGGAGCGATCGGCGGCGCCGGACTCGACGTGACCGATCCCGAACCCCTGCCCGACGGGCACCCGCTGTGGGCGCTGGCGAACTGCTTCATCTCGCCGCACGTGGGCAACACGCCGGACATGGCCGTCCCGTTGTTGACCGCGCGCGTGCGCGACAACGTGCGTCGCTTCATCGCCGGCGACGACCTGATCGGCACGATCGACGTCGAGGCGGGATACTGAGCCGATGCGGGTCACCGAGATCGACCACGTCGTCCTCAACGTCGCCGACGTCCGCCGGTCGCTCAACTTCTATTCCGGGGTCCTCGGCCTCGAGGTGGTCCGCCTCGACGAGTGGGAGGCCGGCGAGGCGCCGTTCGTGAGCGTGCGGGTGCACGACGGGTGCATCATCGACCTGATGGAGATCGCACGGTCGGGCGAGAACGCCGACCACCTCTGCCTGGTCGTCGAGGACGACCTCGACGAGCTCATCGCCGACGGAACGATCACGCCGACCGACGGCCCGTTCGATCTCTTCGGCGCCCGGGGCCAGGGCTACTCGGTGTACCTGCGTGATCCGGACGGCAACCGGGTCGAGCTACGCAACTATCGAGAGTGATCGGTCACGCCGGGGGTCGTTCTCGACGCAGTGGGCGTCGGCCCCCGACGCCTCCGACGTCGAGTTCGCACCAGGAGCCGTTCAGGCGTCGCCGATCTGACTCTGGGTTGCGGATCCGCGCGCCCGTGAGGGGAATCGCAACCCAGAAGCTCCGAGCAGCGAAGCACTACCGATAGGGCGGGTGCGGCGTGCGACGACTCTGCTTCAGAACGACGTGCCTCGTTGCGGTGCTCAGGCTTCGATGAGCTCGATGACCTGACCGTCGGGGTCGGTGATGAACCCGATGTGCTTGCCGCCGATCATCTCGTTCGGCTCGGGCGCACGCATCACGGCACCGCCACGCTCGACTGCGAAGGCGATCGTCGCCGCCGGGTCGGGCACGTTGACCACGATCTTGCCGCCGGTGTTGGCGAGGTCGCGCGGAACGCCGTCGGTGTGGCTCATCAGGACCAGGGCGACGTGGCTCCCGTCGG
>JBFIHN010000364.1:0-3705 GCA_041601775.1 Acidimicrobiales bacterium | reverse complement strand
GGCGCCACGGCGCTGCTCCCCGGACTGGCGGTCGCGGTCATCGCCCGCTTCAAGTCGCTGCCGACGGCGGTCGTCGGTGGGGTCTTCCTCGGAATCGCCGAATGGACCATCCGCTGGAACGTCAGCGCCGAGTCGTTGTTCGACGTCGCGTTCCTCGTGGTCATCCTGGCGTCGCTGTTGGTGCGCAAGGAGACGCTCAGCCGTGCCGAGGAGGGGGAGTCGGGCTGGGACAGCACCGGTGTCCTCAAGCCCATTCCCGAACGGCTCCGTGGTCTGCCCGAGGTCCGGTGGCCCATCCTCGCCGTCGGGTGGATCGGCGGCGGCGCCGCCCTGATCTGGCCGCTGACGATGGCCGGGAGCACGCTGGTCACGGTCAGCTTCGGGGTGCTCTGGGGCATGGTCGGGGTGTCCCTCGCCGTGCTCACCGGATGGGGCGGCAACATCTCCCTCGGGCAGTTCGGCATCGTCGGCATCAGCGCGATGGCCGCGGGCAACTTGATGATGCGGTGGAACGTCGACGTCTTCGTCGGTCTTGGTGGTGCTGTGGTGGCCGGAGCGGTCACCGCGGTGCTCATCGGCCTGCCGGCCCTACGGATCCGTGGGCTGTACCTCGCAGTGACGACGATCGCCTTCGCCGTCGCCCTCGACTCGTACTTCCTCAACCCGGTGAACTTCTCGAGCTTCGTGCCCGACGCGATCATCCGGCCGACCTTGTGGAAGCGCTTCGCCCTCGACAGCCAGTGGGTCCTCTACTACCTGTGCGTGGCCTGCCTGATGGCCACACTGCTGGTCGTCCGTGCCGTACGGCGTACTCGCCCCGGCCGGGTCATGATCGGCACGCGGGACAACGAGCGGGCCGCCGCCGCACTCGCCGTCCCCACCACCAGGGTCAAGCTCCAGACCTTCGTGCTCTCGGGATGCATCGCCGGCCTCGCCGGAGGCCTGTACGTGCTGGTCGCCGGGGGAACCGGCCAGGGGACCTTCCAGCCGGTCATGTCGATCGAGGTGTTCAGCTTCGCCGTCATCGGCGGTCTCGGTTCGTTCGCGGGGACGTTGGCCGGCGTCTTCCTGTTCCGCCTCCTCGACTTCGTCCTCGCGCAGAGCGTCTCCGGAGACACGGCGGCGATCCTGCGGCTGAGCCTCACCGGCGGCGGCCTGCTGTTCATCCTCTACTTCCTGCCCGGCGGGCTGTGGCAGTTCGTCCAGCGCTGGCGCGACCGGTACCTGCGGTGGGTGGCGCAGCGTCGTGGGATCCACGAGCCGAGCCTGGTGGCCGACCGGCGAGTCGACGAGGGCACCGCCCCCGAGGACGAGACGTCGGTCATCTCGGGAGCGTTGTCATGACCGATCCGACGTCGGCGACGGCCGATCCGATCCTCACCGTGCGCGGCCTCGATGCCTCCTACGGGCCGGTCCAGATCCTCTTCGGACTCGATCTCGAGATCCACCGCGGCGAGATCGTCGCGCTTCTCGGCACCAACGGTGCCGGCAAGTCGACGTTGTTCAAGTGTGTCACCGGCTTGTTGCCGCCGACCGCCGGATCGGTGGTGTTCGACGGGACCGAGCTCGTGGGCATGGCCCCCAATGAGGTCGCCGAACGCGGCATCGTGATGATGCCGGGCGGGAAGAGCGTGTTCCCGACGCTCAGCGTCCGGGACAACCTCCGTCTCGCGTCCTGGCTCCAGCGCGGTGATGCCGGTGCCGTCGCCGCCGCGGAGGACCGGGTGCTCGAGATGTTCCCGCGTCTCGGCGAGCGGATCGATCAGATGGCGGGCAACCTCTCGGGCGGTGAGCAACAGATGCTCGCCATCAGCCAGGCGCTGATCCCGGATCCCGAGATCCTCTTCATCGACGAGCTCTCGCTCGGCCTCGCGCCCACGATCGTCGGTCAGCTGATCGACGTGGTCCGTCAGGTCCACGCCGGCGGCCTGACCGTCGTCGTGGTCGAGCAGTCGATCAACGTCGCACTCAACCTCGCCGAGCGTGCGGTGTTCATGGAGAAGGGCGAGTTCCGCTTCTCCGGTTCGACCGTCGAGCTGTTGGACCGACCGGACATCCTGCGCTCGGTGTTCATCGCGGGGGCAGACGTCGACGACGCCAGCGCGGGCGATGGCGCGAAGCCGTCCCCGGTCCCGGCGGTCGCACGGGCGACGCCCCCGGCGACCGCGCCGGTCGTCCTCGAGTGCCGCGGTGTCGTGAAGCGCTTCGGCGGGATCACGGCCGTCAACCACGTCGACCTCGAGCTACGCGAGGGACAGATCCTCGGACTCATCGGCCAGAACGGTGCGGGCAAGACCACGCTGTTCGACTGCGTGTCCGGCTTCCTCGACGTCGACGCCGGACGCATCACGCTGGGCGACGAGGACATCACCGAGCTGGCCCCGCACGAGCGCGCGGCGCGCGGTCTCGGGCGATCGTTCCAGGAGGCGCTCCTCTTCCCGACGCTCACGACGGCGGAGACGGTGGCGATCGCACGAGAACGCCAGCTGCTCACCCGCAGCGTCGTTGCCGCAGCGACCGGCCAGCCGATCAGCCGTGACAGCGAGACGCGGACGCTGGCCGACGTCGACGCCCTCATCGACCTCATGGGCCTCGGGGCGTTCCGCGAGAAGCTCACCGGTGAGCTGTCGACCGGCACGCGGCGCATCGTCGAGTTGGCCTGCCTGCTCGCGTCCGACCCGACCGTCATCGTGCTCGACGAGCCGTCCGGCGGCGTCGCCCAGAAGGAGACCGAGGCCCTCGGCCCGCTGCTCCAGCGGGTGCAGCGCTTCACCGGCGCGTCGATCCTGGTGATCGAACACGACATGCCGCTGTTGTCGTCGATCTGCGACGAGATGGTGGCGCTCGAACTCGGCGAGGTCATCGCGCACGGCACACCCACCGAGGTGCTCGATCATCCGCGGGTGGTCGAGTCGTACCTCGGTTCGGAGTTGGCGGCGATCAACCGGTCGGGCTCGCTCGAGACCACCTGATACCGGCCGCCGGGTGTCAGGCGATGGCCTCTTCGACGGTGCCGTCGGGCCGTCGGGCGAAGCGGCGGTCGTCGCGACCGTGGGTGGGGTCGGTGACGTCCCATGGCCACCCGCCGAACTGCGTCGACTGGTAGTCGTCCACGGCCTGTTGGATCTGGGCCTTGGTGTTCATGACGAACGGCCCGTACTGCGCCACCGGCTCGCCGATGGGTCGACCCTGGAGGACCAGTGCCTCGACGGGCCCGTCGGATGCTCGCACCACGAGGTCGCCGCTGGTGTCGAGCACCGCGCCCGTCTTCGGTCCGATCGCCGAGTCGCCGATGGTGAGGCCCTCGCCCTCGAAGAGGTAGAGCACCCGGCCGACCTCGTCACCCGCGCTACGTGGGAGCGTCCACTCGGCGTCGGCGGCGAGGACGAGGTGCCAGATGGCGACCTCCGCATCGGCCTTCGAGCCGTACGAGTCCGGTGGCGGCGAGGGTGGCGTCGCGTCGCCGAGCGAACCGGCGATGACGGTCACCGTCACCCCGTCGGCCTCGAGCCGAGGGATCTCGACGTCCCAGAGCATGGCGAAGTACGGGTCGGACATCTTGTCGGCGGCCGGGAGGTTCACCCAGATCTGGAACAGCTCGACCGGGTTGCGGTCGTTGCGGTCGAGCAACGGGAACATCTCGGCGTGCTGGATGCCGGCGCCGGCCGTGAGCCACTGCACGTCGCCACGCCCGTAGCGGGCGGC
>JBFIHN010000363.1:0-3717 GCA_041601775.1 Acidimicrobiales bacterium | reverse complement strand
CGGGACCTTGAAGCCCTCGGTGAAGATCTTGAAGTGGTGGATCAGCGCTTCCATCGACTCGTCGATCCGAGCTCGCGGCGGCGGCGTGACCTTCTTGTCCTGGATCCGGTAGTCGCCCCGGGGCATCTGGTCGAGGATCTGACGGACGATCTTCATCGACTCGCGGATCTCGTTGAGGCGGATCGCGTAGCGGTCGAAGCTGTCGCCGTAGGTCCCGACGAGGACATCGAAGTCGACCTGGTCGTAGTACAGGTACGGGTCGTCGCGACGCAGGTCCCAGGGCACGCCCGTGGCCCGCAGGATCGGGCCGGTCGCGCCGAGCGCGATGGCCTCGGTGTCGGTGATGACCCCGACACCCTGGAGGCGCTCGCGGTAGATCGGCTGGCCCGTGAGCAGCACGTCGAACTCGTCGAGCTGTGCGGGCAGGTAGTCCATCAACGTGAGGACGTCGTCGCGCCAACCATCGGGGAGGTCGGCAGCGACGCCACCGGGCCGGATGTAGTTGTGGTTCATCCGCAGGCCGGTGATCTTCTCGAGCAGACGGAGCGTCTCTTCACGCTCACGCCAGCCGTAGATCATCATGCCGACGGCGCCGACGTCCATGCCGTTGGTGGCCATGAACAGCAGGTTGGAGCTGATGCGGTTGAGCTCGGTGAGCAGCATCCGGATCCACTGGGCCCGCGGCGGGATGTCCTCGTCGATGCCGAGGAGCGTCTCGGTGGCGAGGCTGAACGCCAGCTCGCTGAACAGCGGCGCCGCGTAGTCCATACGGGTGACGTTGGTCGGCCCCTGGAGGAAGGTGAGCTCCTCGCCGGTCTTCTCCATGCCGGTGTGGAGGTAGCCCACGATCGACTTGGTGCGCAGGACGCGTTCGCCCTCGAGTTCGAGCATGAGACGGAGCACACCGTGGGTCGACGGGTGCTGGGGCCCCATGTTGATGATCATGGTGCTGTCGTCGCCGCCGTCGGAGTCGCCGGCAAGGGCGGCAGCGTCGGCCTCGGACATGCGCAGGGTCGCACCCAACTCGCGCAGGAGTTCGGCGGCGCCGCTCTCACCGCGACGGTCCATCTCCTGGCCGCCCTCGTCGGTGAAGGAGGTGTCCTGGCCGGCGTAGGTGTCGCTCATCGTTCGGTGACACTTCCCTTGAACTGCACGGGGATCCGGCCGACGTCGTAGTCCTTGCGGAGCGGGTGGCCGTCCCAGTCCTCGGGCATGAGGATGCGGGTCAGATCGGGATGGCCGTCGAAGCGGATGCCGAACATGTCGTACACCTCGCGCTCGGAGGCCTCGGTCCCGGGATGGATGTCGAAGAGCGTCGGTACCGACGGGTCGTCGGCCGGGACCTGCATCCGCAGACGGAGACGGCTCCGGTGTTCGTGGCTCAGCAGCGACACCACGACCTCGAAGCGCTCGGCCTCGATGCCGTCGGGCAGCGCCCGGGGCGATTCGTAGGTGAGGTAGTCGACGGCGGTCACGTCGATGCAGACGTTGTAGCCCTCGTCGTCGCGCAGCTGCTTGACCAGCGTCTGGAGATCGCCCCGGTCGACGTGGAGCACGGCCTGACCACGCGAGTAGGTCACGAGCTGGTCGAAGAGGCGCTCGGGCTCGGCCGTGGTGTCGTCGACGACGGCGTCGTCGGTGGTCGCGTCGCTCACTTGCCGATCTCCACCTTCTGATCACCGGCGGTCTGGCCGTCGATCTGCGGGAGGATCAGGCCGGCACCAGCGCCGGTCTCGGCACGACGCCGCAGGATCTCGCCCGACTGCACCTTCTCGTGGATGGTGTTGATGGCGTGGATCAGCGTCTCGGGGCCGGGAGGGCACCCGGGAGCGTAGGCGTCGACGGGCACGATCTGGTCGACGCCCTGCACGATGGCGTAGTTGTTGAACATGCCGCCGCTGCTGGCGCAGACGCCCATCGACAGGACCCACTTGGGCTCCATCATCTGGTCGTAGATCTGGCGCAGCACCGGGGCCATCTTGTGGCTCACCCGACCGGCGACGATCATCAGATCGGCCTGGCGAGGCGACGCCCGGAAGACCTCCATGCCGAAACGGGACAGGTCGTAGTGGGCGCCACCGGCGGCCATCATCTCGATGGCGCAGCACGCCAGACCGAATGTCGCCGGCCACATGGACGACTTGCGGGCCCACTGGACCAGGTCTTCGACCCGGCCGGTGAGGACATTGTGGTCGAGGCCTTCGAGGCCCTCGTTCAGATCCCAACCCATGCGATCTCCTACGCAGCTTCGGTCGCGCCGGAAGCCGACCCGGCGGCCACGCGGCCGTCGAGACCGACACGGCGGACGGTCGACGTCGAGGTGCGGTCGGGCGACTGCATCGAGGAACGTTCGGTCGACTTGGCGGGTCCCCAGTCGAGGGCACCCTTGCTGAACTCATACGCCAACGAGACGATGATCGGGGCCGAGAACAGCGCCACCGCGAAGAGCCCGTAGGGGCCGAGGCGACGGTAGATCGTGGCCCACGGGTACAAGAAGATGATCTCGATGTCGAAGACGATGAAGCTCATGGCGACCAGGTAGAACTTGACCGGGAACCGTTCCGGTGGCTCCTTGGTCGGCACGATGCCGCACTCGTAGGGGGCCAGCTTGGCCTCGGTCATCTTGTTGGTGGCCAGCAGCTTCCGGGTGGCGAAGCTGCCCGCGACGAACACGCCTGCGAGGATCAGCAGGACCGCCAGCGGGAGGTACTGACCGAGCACGGTCAGACGCCTGCCTTCTGGGCGTTCTCGAGGTTTTCCTCGAGGATCCGTTCACGCTGGTGCAGCACCCAGCACAGGAGCAGGAAGATCAGCGTCGACGAGATCGTGATCACCGCGGACGGGAACCGGCGGTCGCCGATGTCGCGGAGCATCACGACCGACACGACGGGCTCGGCCTCGTCGACCTGGGGTGACGGCGGTGCCTGACCGGGCTCGGTGACCTGCTCGATGACCTTCTGGACCTCGAGCACGGCATAGCGCGGCGGATGCTGCAACTGCACCGTGGTCTTGATGGTGTTCGTGATCCGGTCCCAGCGGGACGGGTTCTCGGGCAGCCGTTCCTTGCCGCCGCGCTGGTAGGCGTTGATCGACAGGTAGTCGTCGGCGGCGGAGATCCCGAAGTCGCACTCGGCGCACTCGGGCAGCTCGGCCGAGACGGTGGCCTCGATCTCGTTGCGCACCGCGTCGGTCGGCGACAGGAGGATCCAGCCGTTGCTGTCCTCGAACACCTGGTCCTGGATGGCGGCGAAGGCGTCGGGGTCTTCTTCGCTGAGCGTGGCCACGGCGCCCGGCTCAGCAGGGACGACCGACGTGTCGAGTTCCTGGACGTCTTCGGTGACGGCGAGGGCGGTGTCGGTGGTGTTGTACTCGACGATGTGCCAGGCGGGGTCCTGGCCGAGCATGCCGATGCCGTAGATCCACCAGATCAGGCCCATGATCGCCATCCAGCCGAAGAAGCCGGTGACGGCGAGCAGGAAGCCGAGGCGGTTGCCGGTGTTCGTTCCCAGCAGCAGGTACACCGAACCCATGAGGACGACGACGCCGACACCGACCGCGAGGATGCCGCGGATGGTCGGGTCGTAGGCGATGCCGGCGAGCACGGTGCCGGTGACGGTTGCGAGGGTGTCCATGATCAGCTGTCTTCCTCGTTCGCGCCATCAGTGTCCGAGTAGTCCAACGATTCGACGTACCGGGCGATCGACTCGATCATCTCTT